>CAZVLJ010000131.1:0-4017 GCA_964627825.1 uncultured Rikenella sp.
TCCCCGTAGGGGATCAAGTATTGCAGATCCCCGTAGGGGATCAAGAATTGTAGAAGGATCAAGTATTGCAGATCCCCGTAGGGGATCAAGAATTGTAGAACAGGGTACAAAAACCCACAGATCCCCGTAGGGGATCAAGAATTGTAGAACAGGGTACAAAAACCCACAGATCCCCGTAGGGGATCAAGAATTGTAGGGATCAAGAATTGTAGGGATCAAGAATTGTATAACTATTTGATATTCCGGTAGTGTTCGTACCGCTCCAGGATGTCAGCAACGTAGGCATTCACCTGGACGCCCTGCCTGAGCCTGCCATTCCTTACAACTGGATCACCATAAAAGACGGGATCGGCTTTGCGTTCCAGGAAGAGCGACACATTATCTTCCCATTTGCCGGTGTCAAGGCCATTTTTCTCTGCCAGCCTGATAGCGTCGATGACATGTCCGTGACCGGCATTATATGATGCAAGGATGAATTTGACCCTCTCGTCGGGATCAGGCACCCACTCACTGAACAGCTTGTCAAGCATCCTGATATAGCTTATGCCGGCACGGACATTGTTTTCCACCGACCGGGTCACATCATACCCGAAGTACTGCCCTGTCTCAGGCATTACCTGCATCAGTCCGTAAGCTCCGCGTGGAGAGATGACTGAGGGATTGAACCTCGACTCCTGGTATATCAGCGCTGCCACAAGCCGCCAGTCCCATCCTATACTCTCACTGCACCGTTGGATGATCTCATCAAAGGGTGAGACCTTTCCGGCACTGTTTGTGGCGAAATACTCTGAACCGGCTATTGATGCCGGCCGTGACCCGCTGAAATACTTTCTCTCCAGCCTGGCATACTCCCTGGTGGTCCTGAATCCCATTATCCAGCTGTTAAGCTCGGCAACAAGAGCATCTGTCCCCTCCTTGTTTACACTCCACGCTATATTGAGCGGGAAGCTGACAGGGGTCGACATGTCAAGGTCCGGATAGAGCGACCTGATAATGTTAGACATATAGTCGTCACATACAGTGTATTCTATCTCACCGCGGGCTACCTGACGGGCCAGCTCCTCTGCATCATAGGGTACCTCAATCACGCTGATATCCATACCCGACTCACGCTCAAGATTATATAACCGCTGTGCATAGGATGACCCCTTCTGCACATAGACAGTCTTTCCGGCGAGATCAAGCTGATTCCTGACCAGGTTGTCTGAAACGGCATCTGCTGTCATCCTTGTCCACCCTGCGGGCTTGCGCTGCACAAGCACCTGGCTCGTCTGAATAAGTGGATCAGTGAACTGCATCATCTCCTTACGGTCTGCGCTGACAGACAATCCAATAGCTACCAGATCAACAGTGCCTGCCTGGAGAAATCCAAGGGCTTCATCAATATCATTGCTGGTAACCAGTTCAAGCTCAAGCTCAAGGTGATCAGCAAATTTCTTGAGTAATTCAAAATGAAAGCCCATCGGCTCTCCCTTATATATGAAGTAGCTGGTCTGATTCACATTGGTAACTGCCCTGATCTTGCCTTCGGCAAGTATGGCGTCAAGATCCCTGGCGGTAACATTATCAGTATATACCCTTCGGTTTTCCTGCTCACAGGAGATGACTGACAGAAATACGATAAACAATAACGAAATAAACTTCCTCAATACCTAAAACAATTAGTCCGACAATCAAAACAATCCTTTACCAGTTTTGTTCGCGCTGCAAATATACATTTTTTTTTAATCGTAGAAAGTCCATGCCAGACCGTACTTTATCATCCTGATGTTCAGAGGATAGCCTGGTACCAGGAAATACTCGTAACCGGTCAGTCCGGAGTTAAGATGGTCGGCCATAATGAAGAATCGGGTCCTTTTAACCTTTAGATTAAGGAAGGCATTAACAAAGGGATAGTTACCGATCTGTGAATCAGCCTGTAAGAAATATCTGCCCGTGGCGGGCATGTAATTCAGAGGATAATATGGGGTGTGGATCATCGCTTCTGCTCCAAGCTGGAAATAGAGCTCTCCACCTGTGGATTTAAACCTGAAGATATGATCAAAAAATAAGGCGCTTCGTGCTGTAACAAGCGGTAGATCAAGTACATCAGTATTGGTGCTCTGCTGTAGCAGCAGGGTGTTGTCAAGGTGCAGCTTCCATACAACAAACTCCTTCCTGGCGGTAAGTGCAAGTATTGATAGTCCGCCCTCGTGCTGGGCGGGTTTTGCATCCTCTCCAAAGTAGATGAAGTTATCAACAATAGCGTAGTCAAATTTCAGGCAAATTTTTAGATCGGGCCAATCAAGCGATGATCCGGCCACGAGTCTGAACTCTCGTTTGGGGTCAAACTGCCAAGTGAAATTGTTAGAACCCCATGAGGTATACCAGAATGAGGGCGTATAGCTTGATATTGTGCCTGTTGCGTCCCATGTGATCATGCCCCGGCGGCGTGTTTCGAACTCCTTGTAGATGCGGCCGTCAACCATGAAGTCGCCTGCCCTGTAGCCCTGGAACCAGAGATCGCCCGAGGCGCTCCAGCCGAATTTCGAGCCTATATTGTTGAAAACTTTTCCCGTTAGAACGAGGGAATTCGTGCTTCTGTGGGTCGTATCGGACCTGGTGAGCGAATCTCCCGGCATGATCATCCCGAAGGTCCTCAGCTCACTCCTTATGCCCGCTCCTGCGCCAATCCGGAAACGGTCCGTTCGCCCTGCGGCAAAATCAACCCTGAGTGTATTCAGCAGTATCCTCTGATGCAGCGAGTCGGCAGTGGCGCCGCTGTTGATCATTACGGTGTCATAAAGGGCAGAACCGGGATAGCTGTCAAGGTATCTGCGCTTGTTCCATTCCAGGATTCCGATATGTGAGAATGTGACCGGACCGCTCTTCGTCAGCTGACCCGTGGTGGTGTCACGCCTGCCTCCCGGAGAGTAACGCTGTACTATCATTAAGTACCTGCTATTGAGCGTGCTGCTGGCACTATTGAGATTATTGAGCCTGAAGGGAACAGTCTCAGGGTCATAGTTGGCAAGATCTTCATCGGAGATCAATCCGCCGTTCTCAGCCGATTCGTGGTTATTGATGCCGGCAGAGAAGTATGCTGTATAGCGACTGGTATTATATGATCCGTGAAAAAGGAAGTTCTTGTCTATTGCCTTCTGGTAGGTGTACTGGCCTATGTTGTAGACAATGTCATAGATTAGCCCGAAATTGAGGAACCTGTTGACATTCTGCGAGTGCCTGATCCTGAAGGTCTGCTCGGCAATCTTTCGCGCTCCGCCATTGGTCCACTTCAGCTCGGTGAAGGGAACGTGAGTGTTGATAAAAAGGGTATTGGCAGGGGTGTACATGAAGGGCATATAGTGCGCGTAGAGAAACCTGTCAGGCTGCCATTCACGGTCAAAGAAATTGATCTGGTAGAGCGGAAGGCCGTAATTGCCGGTGTAGGCATTGAAATCGGACCACCGGTCCGTTATCCTGTATCGGTTGAACAGCGAAAAGGCCGTGTCAAGCGGCACTGTCTTCTCTGTGGTGAAGTCGGCCGAAAGTGTCCATTGCCGCGTGCCACCGGTGAAGGATGAATCCTGTCCCACCACATACGCATTGGGCGGAGGTGAAGGCGACCATCTGCGTCGCTCTCTGCCTGCATCCGGAGGGCCGGTCCTGTCGATGCCGGGAGGAAGGGTATCTTTCTTCGATACCGTTAGGGTGTCACTCTCTGGCACCATTAGGGTGTCACTCTCTGGTACCTTTAGGGTGTCACTCTTTGGTATCCGGATGGAATCGGGGTCCTGGCCGGCGAGGGTCAGAGGCAGAAGAAGAAGGGCAATATAGAGCGGCAGTCTGCGCATCACCGGCAAATTTACTCAAAAAGTTGCATCACGGCGGGGTTGTGACATGGTGATTGGAAAAAATGAGAGTGAGGTGCCTGGTTTTACAATTCTTGATCGTCTACGACGATAATTGGGGTTGTGCCTGGATCTAATCGGGTAGGATGCGGCTCGCGCCGCAGTCCCCCCACACCACCGGGCGTAC
>CAZVLJ010000132.1:0-4010 GCA_964627825.1 uncultured Rikenella sp.
TCTCCGGTTATGTCAGATAAATTTACGCTATTTGGCTACTCAAGTCAAGTTTATTTGGATTATAGCCTGACGGAGGGATTTGAATGGCGTTTGACTATGCCCGATCAGGCAATAAATATTGGGCAAAATCATCCCCTGAACAAATTAAATTAAAAAATATTTGCCAAACAGTTGACAATATTAAAAACCCTTTTTATATTTGAAGTGCTGCATTTCTAAAATCGAATAAATGACTGATTGGAGGTTTGTATTCCAACTATTGGGTGTTTATCTACCCTTGCGTCATAGTACCCTGATACCATGCGGATATTTCTCTTCCACTGGAGTTTTAATTACTAATTGAAGGACAAGATGGAGTTGCTTCCCAAAGAATGGTCAGCCAAAATCCTTGCAGATTACCTGTGCAGGATTGCCACAAGGAGTAAGGTCATTTACTGGATAATCATTATCATTCTTGTTGCCGCATTGGTTTCTTTGCCTCTCATTTATGTAGATGTAGCAATCCGGTCACGAGGCTTCTTTCAATCTGACATTGAAAGGCAACCAATTCAGGCTCCTTGTAGTGGAAGGGTTGATTATACAGCACTCAAAACTGGTCAAAATGTGTCTAAAGGCGACACTTTAATGATAATAGGTTCAGAGGCCAAATTGGCAGAGCTTTCTTCTGTTGAACAGCGAGTATCCGAAAATGCTTTTGCAATCAATGACTTAAATAACCTGCTGACAATCAGGCTAAACGGAACCAAGTTAAGTTCAGTGACTCTTGTCACTCACCGCTACCTTGCAGAATATGCAGGCCTCGCTAGAATAATTGATCTACAGGCTCAATCATATTTTAAAACAAAGTCAGAATATCTCAGAACGAAAAAATTGCATGATCAGAAAGTTATTTCAGATGCTGAATATGAGGCATCATATTTCAATTTCAGGTCAGAACAGGAAAACCTGGCCCAGGCCGTAGCACAAACCTTAGCGAAATGGGAACTGGATCTGGCACAAAGAAGAAATGATTCAATTATTCTTCAGGCTGAACTACTTCGCTGTAATGAGGAACTAAAGAATCGAACAATAGTTGCACCACTCAGCGGCGAGATTATCTATAGCAGCGAAATACAGACAGGAGCATTGGTTTATGATAATCAGCACATTGCAGAGATTTCTCCTGATGGTGACATTGTGTGCATATGTTATGTTTCTCCCGGAGATATAGGAATGATAAAGACAGGATTGCAGGTTCTCATTCAGGTTGACGCTTTGAAGTATACTGAATGGGGATTGGTCAAGGCCAGGATAACAGATATTTCTGATGATTTTATAGTGGATGAAGGACACTCAGCCTATTTCAGAGTTGAGTGTAAGCCGGAAAGAAATTATTTGTCGCTTAAAAATAGTGTTGTAGCAGAACTCAAGAAAGGGATGACTTTCAATGCTAGAATTGTCATCACCAGAAGGAGTCTTTTTAATCTGTTGTTTGACAAGATGGATGATTGGTTAAATCCGTACACAAGCTAGTTCATCAATGGGAGTCAGAGTTAAACAGAGAGATATTACTGATTGCGGGGCGGCTTGTCTTGCCTCAATTGCATCGTATTACAATGTGAATCTTCCTCTCGCTCGCATCAGGCAATTCGCCAGTACAGACAGGAAGGGCACAAATGTGCTTGGATTAATGGAGGCGGCAGAAAAAATTGGCTTTACTGCCCGGGGGGTTCGTGCTGATTGGGATAGTCTTTTTAAAATACCTGTCCCGGCAATTGCACATGTGATTGTCAGAGAGGTGCTGACTCATTTTGTTGTAATTCTCAAAGCTACTAAGAAGTATATTAAAATCATGGATCCAGGTGATGGCGAGATTCATAAATTAGCCCATGATGATTTTCAAGGGCAGTGGACAGGAGTACTGGTTTTGATGGCGCCTGGCGAAAGATTTAGGATCAGAGATGAAAAGGAAAAGCTTTGGACGAGGTTACTCCACCTGGTAAGACCCAGTAAGAGTATCCTGATTCAGGCGCTGGCAGGAGCTATGGTATATTCAATACTGGGGCTGTCTGTTTCGATATTTGTCGGACGGCTGGTTGATAATGTTATCCCTGGAAACAATCCCAATTTGTTGAACTTGTTAGGAATTGTGATGATGATTATCATTATGAGCCGCTTTACCCTGCTGATATTTCAGTCGATATTTATTCTGAAGACCGGTCAAAGGATTGATGCTTCCCTAATTCTAGGTTATTACCAACAGTTATTGAAGCTGCCCAAGACGTTTTTCGACAATATGAGGACAGGCGAGATAATATCAAGAATTGGGGATGCAGTTAAAATAAGGGTATTCGTAAATGATGTGTCTATCAGTCTGGTATTAAACCTGTTCATTCTGACGGTATCATTCGTTATTATGTTCGCATTCTACTGGAAGCTGGCTTTGATCGTACTGTGTGTTATTCCTTTCTATTATCTCATTTATTTTATTTCTAACAAGCTTAATAAGAAGACTCAGCGGCTTGTTATGGAGCGATCAGCTGATCTTGAGGCTCAATTGGTTGAATCCCTGAACAGTGCTGCCACCATAAAAAGGTTTTCACTGGAAGGTATAGCTAATCTTAAGACAGAATCAAGATTTGTCAGCATGCTGGAAGGTGTATATAAATCGGGGATGAACTCAATCTTTTCATCCACCTCTTCTGGCCTGATAACCCAAATTATTACTATAATGGTTTTGTGGGTTGGGACTGGTTATGTGCTAAAGACCCATATCACTGCCGGTGAATTACTTTCATTCTATGCAATCATTGGATATTTCACAGGTCCTGTATCTGGAGTAATTAACTATAACAGGACTCTACAGGATGCACGCATTGCTGCTGACAGGCTTTTTGAGATTTTTGATCTGGAGCCGGAGGATGATAGTGGTAAAATTGAATTGGTGCCAGAATTGATAGGAGATATACACTTTGAAAATGTATCATTCAGATACGGGACCAGGGTCACGGTATTTGAATCGCTCAATTTATCGATTAAAAAGGGAGCCTTTACCGCAATAGTTGGTGAGAGCGGATCCGGGAAGACAACTTTACTTTCGCTTTTGCACCGGTTATATCAAATCAGCGGAGGTACAATAAGTATTGGCAATAACAGTGTATCAAATTTCTCGAACCGGTCTCTCAGGAAGGTTATTGCTTGTGTACCTCAGGAGATTGACCTGTTTACCGGATCAATCGCTGATAATATTGCTCCATCTGAAGTAGAGCCGGACATGAAAAAAATTCTGGAGGTATGCTCCGGCTTGGGTATGTCTGAATTTATTGAAAGTACTCCCAGTGGTTACAACACCATGCTCGGTGAGCATGGAACCAAACTTTCAGGAGGACAGCGCCAACTAATAGCAATTGCTCGTGCCATGTATCTCCAGCCAGAGATTCTGGTGTTGGATGAGGCTACATCTTCGCTGGATCCCATAACCGAAGATCGTATACAACATGCTTTAACGAAGTTCAAAGAGTCAGGCCGGACTTTGATAGTAATTGCTCACAGGCTTTCAACAATAAGAAATGCTGACATCATACATGTATTACACAAAGGGGTAGTGACAGAATCCGGCACCTTTCAGGAATTGATCAACAGGAAGGGTTTTTTCTGTGACATGTTAAAGCATCAAGGATTGATATTAAACCATCAGAATGAGAAGGTAAAAATCTTAACATCATGAAAATATTTGAATACTTGGATCGCATCAACAGGATGCACAGAATGTTAATCAGGCAGCATACCGGGACACCATCAGAATTTGCCAGTCACTTAGGGGTTAGCAGAAGTACACTTTATGAAATGATTGATGAATTGAAATCCCGCGGAGCCCCAATTTCTTACTCGAAGTCATCATGTACCTTCTTTTACGCCGAGCCTTTCGAGATTAATGTGACCTGTTCCATGCGAGTACTTGATTATTGTGAAAAAAAAACAATTGACCGGGGGTATTTTTTCTGGCAGAGTTCTTTTTTTCCGGACGGTAC
>CAZVLJ010000133.1:0-3950 GCA_964627825.1 uncultured Rikenella sp.
ACCCATCCACCAGTCTGGATCAGGTTGAGAAGGCTGTTTTTGAGGCATTTGAAAGGTTTGAAACCGAGAAGTTCACCGAGAGGGATCTGGAGAGAATAAAGGCAGGGATAGAGAGGAATTTTTATCTGATGATGAGCAGTGTAATGTACAAGGGGTTCATGCTTGCGCTGTACACTGAGTTCACAGGATCGCCTGACTTTATGCTTGAGGAGCTTGAGATGCAGAGGCAGGTAACGGCAGATGACGTCTGGGATGTGTACAACCGTTATATCAAGGGTAAGAATTACGTTGCAACCAGTTTTGTTCCCCGGGGACAGACTGATCTTGTTGCTGCCGGTTCTGTTGATGCCGGGGTTGTTGAGGAAGATATAACGCAGGCAACGCAGATGGAGGTTGTTGCAGGTGGTGAGGAAGTAATAGAGAAGACTCCGAGCAGCTTCGACCGTTCTGTTGCTCCTGTTCCCGGACCGGATCCCTCTGTTACCTTACCTGAGATATGGAAGTCTGTGGCAGACAATGGAATGAAGATATTTGGCATCAGCCAGCGTGAGTTGCCGCTGCTGACATATTCAATAGTCATTGAAGGAGGGCATTTGCTTGACAATCCGGCCAAACCCGGTGTTGCCCGTTTTACAGCCCAGATGCTTAACGAAGGGACCAAAAACCGGACTCCCGAGGAGCTGGAGGAAGAGATACAGCTTCTGGGGGCAATTATTAACGTCGGGTGCAGTGATGAGCGTATTACCATCTCGGTTAATACTCTCTCCCGCAATTTTGAGAAGACGCTGGCATTGGTAGAGGAGATGCTTCTTGAGCCCCGATGGGATGAGGAGCAGTTCTCGCTGAACAAGACCCGCACAATCAACAACCTGAAGAGGAACCTGGCTGATCCCGGCTACGTGGCTAATGCGGCATTCAACAAGATAGTCCTGGGAGCAGACAATATCCTCTCAACAGATGCCAGCGGCACCGTGGAGAGTGTTGAGACAATAACCATGGAGGATCTCAAAAGCTTTTATGAGAAGAACATTTCTCCGTCAGTAGCAAACTTCCTCATTGTCGGTGACATTGACCAGGCGAGGGTTGACAAGGCCCTGAAGGTTCTCGGCGAGCGATGGAATGCCAGGGATGTTGTTATGCCGGAGCTGACCTTCCCGACAGTGCCGGAGAAGTCATCAATCCATTTTGTTGACATCCCCGGTGCAAAGCAATCGGTCATCAATATAGGAAACATCTCTATTACCAGAAATCATCCTGACTATTTCAAGGCGAATGTTGCCAATTTCCTGATGGGAGGAGGCGCAAGTGCGAAGCTTTTCATGGTTTTGAGGGAAGAGAAGGGATTCACTTACGGGGCTTACTCTAATTTCAACGGGCAGAAGCATTATGGCACCTTCAAGGCTTATGCCTCGGTAAGGTCAGATGCTACCCTTGAGTCAGTTGAGCTGTTCAGGGATATCATGGCCGAATACAGGAAAGGAGTGACCCAGGAGACGGTTGATTTTACCAGGGGTTCGCTTCTCAAGGCCAATGCGTTGCGTTTTGAGACCATTGATGCGAAGCTGGGCATGCTTAATACAATGACCTTCTACGGATTGCCTGAGGATTACATCAGTCAGGAGGAAGATTATCTGAGAGGACTCACCATCGACCAGGTTAACGAGACCCTTCAGAAGTACATTGATCCGATGAAGATGCACTATGTGGTCACCGGTGATGGCGAAACCCAGATGAAGGGTTTGAAGGCAGTTGGTTTTGGTGATCCGGTGCCGGTGAATTAACAGGATTTCATCCGGAATATTACAGAGTCCCGGGGTTGCGGTATTGCAATTCCGGGACTTTCATTTCATGTCACTATAATGGCCGGGAGGTTCTGGTGATTACCTGATTCTGATTTGCCTCTGAAGCCTTATATCTGTAGCTGAAGCGCCCACCAGGATTTTCATCTTGCAGAGATCATTGGCCCACACCTGCTTTGTCTCATTCCAATACATGAGACTTTTTGCCGGGATTGAAAGGATTACAGTTTTACTTTCTCCCGGTGCCAGCGTTACTCTTTCAAATGCCTTGAGCTCCTTCTCCGGCCACTCAACTGAAGGATTTATACGGTGCACGTACGCCTGCATAACTTCATCCGCAGACATAATGCCGGTGTTCTTCAGTTTGAAGGTAATGGTTATTACATCATTTGCTCCGTAAGTTTTTCTATCACTTTTCAGTTTTGAATATTCGAAACCGGCATAGGTGAGGCCGTGGCCAAACGGGTACATCACCTGTACGTTCTTTGTGTCAAACCAGCGGTAGCCCACAAGTGATTCTTCGCTGTAATATACGTTGTCGGGGTCTTTCTTCAGTTCTCCTTCCGCGTCCTGATGTTTCCTGCCGGTAGTGTCACCGTTTGCCACCAGGTTTGCAAAGACATCCGCATTGCGATTATTCTGAGGATAGTTGCCAAGGGCATATGCCGGAGAATCTTCAAGCTTAACAGGTATTGTGAAAGGCAGCCGTCCGGAAGGAGATATCTCTCCAAGGAGCAGATCGGCCAGTGCATTGCCCCCTTCTGAGCCGTTGAACCAGGAGATTATCAATGCCCTGGAGAGGGGGTTCACCGTGTTGAGATCATTAGGGGCGCCGCTGGTCAGCACCGTGATGATATTGGGGTTCACTTCGGCGATCCGGGAAATCAGTTTATCCTGGCCGGAAGGAAGGAATATGTCATTCCTGTCTTCTCCCTCGGTTTCAACGGCCCGGTTATTGCCGCCCACAAACAATACCAGGTCTGCCTCAGAGGCTGCCCTGACAGCTTCATCAGAGAGTTTCTGTGCTGTCAGCTCCTTTGCCCGCGTTTCCTTCTCAATTTCTTCAGGTGTCCGTTTCCGGAACCTGCCGGCCCAGTTGTACTGTACAGGTTCGTATCCTTTAACATATATGATTTCCGCCCTGTCGCCAATCTTATTTTTCAATCCCTCCAGCGGGGTCACTTCATAGAGCGCTTTCACACCTGCACCCAGCCCTCCTGATGCCATTTTCTGTGTGGCATTGGCGCCGATTACTGCTATCACCGGTTTGTCCTCAAGTTTCAAAGGCAGAACTCCGTCATTTTTCAACAGAACGATAGACTTACAGGCAACATCATACGCAACTTTCTGCTGCGGCGGCTGAGATGTCATCTCCCTGTTTGCTTCGTTTTCAGGTACCGGTTTTATTGCCAGTCTTACACGAAGGATTTCACGAACGCGGGTGTCAATTATCTCTTCGGAAATAATCCCTGCCCTGACTGAATCAAGCAGTGCCTGTCCGAGATATTTTTTGTCCGGCATTTCGACATTAAGACCGTTTTTGACTGAGTTCACAGTGCTGTGTGTTCCGCCCCAGTCGGAAATAACCATTCCTGCAAAGCCCCATTCGTCGCGAAGTATCTTATTGAGGAGCATGTCATTTTCGGCACACCACCAGCCGCCGACCTTGTTATATGCGGCCATGACGCCGTAGGCATCGGCCTCTTCAACTGCTGCCCTGAAGGGTGGAAGGTAGATCTCGTGCATTGCCCTTTCACCTACGATTACGTTCACGGTCCCGCGATTGTTCTCCTGGTTGTTCAGTGCGTAGTGTTTAAGACACACGGCGACTCCGTTGTCCTGGACGCCATTCGTATAGCCGACAGATAGCCGTGAGCTCAGGAAGGGGTCTTCACTGAGGTATTCGTATGTTCTTCCGCCGGTGGGTATTCTCTGGATGTTGATTGCCGGACCGAGGAGCATATCCTTGCCCCGCAGTCGTGCCTCCTTTGCCATCGCGGTTCCGTAGGCATATGCCAGTTCAGGGCTCCAGGTGGCTGCGAGGGCAGATCCGGTAGGGAAGAAGGTGGCTTTGTCGTTGACCCAGCCGAGGGGCATCCAGCCGTCAGGCTGCATCTCCTCCCTTATACCGAACGGGCCGTCAGCATATTT
>CAZVLJ010000134.1:0-3857 GCA_964627825.1 uncultured Rikenella sp.
GGTTATAAGTGCTGTTTTTGACATATCGTTATTTCACGTAAAATTACTACTATTTAGGAATTAATAAACCTTCCCTGCATGCATAGCCGTCACGGATGCCTCTTTCCTCCCGAAAACATACCTTACCCCGAGGTGCAGTCCGTAATGACTGTGATTGAGCTTGTCATCCTCAGGGTTAATATCTATGTCAGTGTCATCCAGCGTCCCCAGCCGGTCAACACCGTCAACCTCGTAGAAGGTGACCTCGCCGGAGGTGAACCTGTAGTTGTTGTAAACAGTCACAAAGTCAAACACAACCTGCAGATCCTCCCTTAACGACCAGCTCAGCCCCAGCCCGGCCTGCAACCCGGTATGCATCTTGCCCCGGTACTCCTGCTCCGACTCTACATCATGCGGGACAAGGGAAAACCCTTCAATGTCGTAATCAATAGTGGTCACCTTATGCTTTACCTTCGTAATCATGAAGTTCGGTCCCAGGCTGAACGAGGCGGCAAGCCTGCCCGTCCGCGCCGTATAGCCCGCCCTGGGCGAGAACTGGAAGACAGGACTGCTGTTCTCGATCTCCCCGAAGAAGCCGGCCATGTAAAAGTTATCCAACTCCCGGATGTCAGTCTCGGTCACTGAAGCGCTGTTCCGTGTCAGCAGCCCCTTCTTCGCGTCAAGCTCGATAAAGAACCGGTCCCAAAGGCAGTATCCTGCTGTCAACCCGGCATAGAGCCCCTGCCCGTAACGGAGCTTCATCGTATAAACCGATTTCTGGTTATCGGTTATCAGCGTCGAACTCATCAATGTAGGGTTGCTGTTGAAGGTATATCCGACCGAGGGCTGGACATAAAACTGTCCGTAGGAGCGCGCAGCGAAGAAGACAAGGAATAATATCAGAGTCAGTCGTTTTATTTCCAGGGAGTTATTTTAATTCCGATGCCTGCGGCGAGGCTGTTTGATCTGAGAGTCTCTTGCAGCCTGGTGTCGGGAGAGTTGGGATCGGGTCTGCCGAAGGGGTCCATCCCGATGTTGATGATCTCATCCAGGTAAACGAATTCCTTGTTATAAGTCAGGAGATTCTCAATGGGGAATACCGTGGATGCAACCACGTGTGCCCTGTCGGGCCTGTAGTACGAGCTTGTGATGCCGGCATCTGCAAAAAGGCTTAATTTCCCCGAGACGGCATAGCAGAACTCCAGGCCAAAGCCCCAGGAGAACAGGGGTGCACGGTCAAATTCAATCTTTCGGCGGTCTTCGTTGAAGATCGTTGTCACCCCGAGGTCAGCTGCTCCAATGCCGGAAAACGCATAGATGTTCAGTGACGTTTTACTGACAGTTTTGCCGAACACGATTGCCGGCATGACGCTTAAGCTCCGGAAATCCCATTCGGACTCTCCGTTAATGAAGCCCGTGTTGGCAGCCTCGAAATGTTTCCGGGTATTGGCAAATCCGGAGAATCTCAGCTCCACCGAGAGGAGGTCGTTGACCGCGTAACCTGCCGCAGCACTGAGGTTGACACCGGAGGCGACGGAGAATTCAGGGTCGATGAGGTTTACATTATATCTTCCGAATCCTGTCCCTGTAGGTATCATCACCTCGTGCGTCAGGTAATCAGGCATCTGCTGTCCGGAGATTGAAAAGCTATAGCCGGGAAACAGTTTAAAGTACAGTCCCTGGGAAAAAGCCAATCCGCCTGTTATCAGCTGTAACAGGAAAATGATGAGGAGTCTGTTCATAGTACCGGAACTAAATCTTTCAGATAATTTGTTAAATATAGTACTTTCCTTGTGCAATTCTTGCTGCTCCCGACAGGCTGACGGCTATCGGGACAGGCTCCCGGGAGCCAGGAGGCTATCATTGCAGCTTCTGCGAGCCACTCCTCGTGACAGTAATCTGAAATTAGTAAAGGCCGACAACAAAATCAGAGTTTGACCTCGAGCGACTTTTCGTTCAGGAAGGTTCGAATCACCTCTTCGTGTACAGGAGTACCGACAAACTCAACCTGTTCAGAGTAATCGATATCCTTAAAATAATTTAGCTGAGCTCTGAAAAGCTTTTCCGAAAACAATTGGTCAAATATCTCTGATGCCCTCGCAGAAATCTGACCTATCGAATAATAATCCTTCAGGATAAAATAAAGGTCGACATAATCCTTCCACTTTGAGCGCCTGCCGAGTGCATATGCCTTCATGGCGGCAAGATCAACCAGATCAGGAATCTTTATGATATTTTCGAATTTCTTCTTCGGCAAAATATGGAAAGGATACTCAAGGAATGTCATTTTGACATCACCCACCGTAACATTCATCTGGCCTGCTTCCCGCCACGTCACTTCGTAGGGCAGTCGCAAGCCTGCTATTCTATCAATATTCCTTTTATGGCTGACAGAAGAGAACTTGAAAAGGTCGAAATCAATCGACCGACGGTGCCCGATATGCAACGCAACAGCTGTCCCTCCTGCGAGATAATACTCCCTGCTGAACTGCCTGATTAATGGAAGCAAGTCTCTTTGTTTTTCTGAAAGGATCTCCTTATGCATATTTTTTGAACAGAAGTGAGAAGTAGTGGTAAATTTGAGGATAATAGTTCAACTTTTGCCTTCCTTTTGCACTAAAGAAAATCCTGGAAACCTCATCCATCCCCATCAGTCTGATAAGTTTTCTGACGTCATCCATTGAGCCGTAATTCAGAATTGTCTCCACCAGCAGGGCAGGACTGATCTCCTCCTTTTTATCCTCGGGAACAGACCAGAACAAGCTGCTCTTCTCCCTGATAAACGCCTTTATTTCTGAACTATACATTTTCGATGGCTATACCCAAATATAGTCAAAATCCCCCTGATATCCAACCATTTTTGCTCATTACTGCCCACTGCCGACTGGTACTGCCGACTGGTACTGCCGACTGCCGACTTTTGGCTTAACTATACAGATCTTTCTCTTCTGATTCGTATCCTTATCGCGTTTTCAACCGGTTTCTCCGACACCAGCGCCAGGTACCCGCCACCGCCGGCGCCGGCCAGCTTCCACCCCAGCACCCTGTCGCGATAATGCTCAATGGTCTCGGCAACAGTTCTGCTCTTCATCAGCGGGAACATCGCCGCCTGGGCATCGAAAGAGGCTCTGTACCCCCTGCCGAATTTCCCCAGGTCCCTCGCAAGGGCAGCCTCCCACACCTCATCAGCAGCCTCGGCAAGCGCCCGTGCCCCCTCAACGGAAATATTCGTCTGATCCAAAACATTGAAGTCCCCGGCACGCGGCGGCAGCGTTATAAACCACAGATGCCGCTCAATAAAGTCGAGCACCTCCGGGTCATCCACCGTGGTGATCTTCTCCGGCCAGTACTCGCCGGAGGCATAGTCCAGCCGGTTCAGCCCGGGAAAGACTATCCCTATCGCATCCTGCGAGCCGCTGACATAGGTTGTTCCGGGCGGGTTCTCCAGGCAGAAGAGCGTTCGTGCCAGCAGGTTGGGATCGCCCTCGGGGATATACGTGTGCCACAGCTCCACCGCCTTCTTGCGGGTAGAGCTCGACATCCCGCTGCGGTCATTGAACTCCAGGTCGGGCTCAATCGAGATAGTCAGCACCGCCCCGGGCCAGAATTTCGATACATACGGCTGGTCAAGCCATCCTCCGGCCAGGTCGAGACGGTACGGTATGCGGCACTCGCTGCGCAGGGCAGTGGTTGAACGCGGCGGCAGTCCGCTTACAGACACCCTGCGACTCACAACCAGCTCCACCCCCAGCTCATCGCAGAGCCGCCGCTTATCCGGTGTATCACCGTCCTCATTGACGAAGAATATGTCTGGCCGCAACGTCCGCAGCTCCTCCTCAAAATCCAGCAGCCCCGATCCCCTGTTGATCCAGGCGTCC
>CAZVLJ010000135.1:0-3834 GCA_964627825.1 uncultured Rikenella sp.
TTTGCTTGTTATGGCTCTTATCCCCGGCAGCCATCCTGAACTGTTTGCACAGAAGAAAAGCAGAAAAGCTGAAGTCGCTGCAGAGAATCCATCGAACTCTCACACCGTTCTCCGACACAATGAAACAGGCCGGGCTCAGGCTGATACCCGTACCAGGTCAATTACCACAGTACCTGTTATCGCCAACGGCGAAGCACAGAAGATACCTGCCTTTGAAAATCCCGATAACTGGATCCGCGAGGATCTCTGGGTGGAGACTGAGTTTGACACCGATGGCGACGGCAGGCATGACAGGATGCATGTCGGTGTCACCCGCCCGAAGCAGACTGACACCGAAGGGTTAAAGCTTCCCGTAGTGTATGAGTCGAGCCCCTACTTCGCGGGAACCGCAGGAAATAACAGCGAATATTTCTGGGATGTGAGGCATGAACTCAACGCCGTTCCTGAAAAGCACATATACCCACCCCAGATTGAACGCAGGGGCGAGCGCCCCGTGATTTCTAACTCTCAGGTGAAGGCATGGGTACCATACGGCTTTGCCGTGGTTCACTCATCAGCGCCGGGGACAGGACTCTCACAGGGATGCCCCACGATTGGCACCCGTATTGAAGCCCTGGCGCCCAAAGCAGTTATAGACTGGCTGAACGGACGGGCAAAAGGCTACACCACTCCTGATGGCAATAAAGAAGTAAAGGCATACTGGGCCACCGGCAAGGTGGGAATGATTGGCACCTCTTACAATGGAACAATTCCCTTTGCCGCTGCCACAACCGGGGTAGAGGGGCTTGAGGCAATTATCCCGGTTGCGCCAAACACATCATATTATCACTATTACCGCTCCAACGGACTGGTGAGGAGTCCGGGCGGATACCTGGGTGAGGATGCTGATGTTCTTTACGATTTTATTTTCTCCAATCCTGACAACTGCGATTACTGTGACAGCGTGATAAGAGACGGCGAGATGGCTGCCGGGCTTGACCGGGTCACGGGCGACTACAACGAGTTCTGGTACAAGCGTGACCTGATGAACTACATGGATAACTTCAGGGCTGCGGTGCTGATGGCGCATGCCTTCAACGACTGGAACGTTGTGCCCGGTCACAGCTACCGTTTTATTAAAAAGCTTAAGGAGATTGGGGTTCCGCTGCAGATATATTATCACCAGGGCAGCCACGGCGGCGAGCCGCCGTTCAGTATGATGAACAGGTGGTTCACACGTTACCTGTTTGGGGTGGAGAACGGGGTGGAGAATGATCCCAAAGCATGGATTGTCCGTGAGAGGGACGACAGGCTGAAACCAACACCCTATGCCAACTATCCCCATCCTGAAGCCGTGCCCCTCACTTTCTACCTCACCCCCGGTGCCCCGGGTGCTGGCGGCCTTGTGACAGAGAAGCCGGTGAAGCAGGGCACCGAGACGCTGGTTGACAACTTTTCATTCACCGGGTCCATGCTGGCGCAGGCAGAATACACAAATCACAGGCTTCTTTACCTGACTCCGGTACTCACCGAGCCCGCACATCTTTCAGGAGTGGTTACTGTCAGGGTCAGGGCTGCCTCAAGCAAGCCTGCAGTGAACCTGTCGGTATGGATGGTAGTTTTGCCCTGGAATGAATCACGCATGGCGAAGATTACTGACAACATCATCACCCGCGGCTGGGCCGACCTGCAGAACCATCGTTCGATGATTGAAAGCGAGCCTCTGGTTCCCGGCAAATTTTATGAGATGAGCTTTGAGCTTGAGCCGGATGATCAGATAATACCTGCCGGAAAGCAGATAGGACTGATGATCTTCTCAAGCGACAAAGAGTTCACGCTTCATCCGATGCCCGGGACGGAGCTGACGATTGATCTGGGAGGTACGCAGGTCACAGTACCGATTGTGGGAGGATGCATCAAGTAATCTGAGAAGCAGATGATCGGATTACTGGCGTGATCCGCGTATGATAGGTCCCCTCAACAAAATCCCGGAGCGCCTGCAGTGTTCTATCGTATTTTTTGTTCGCATTCCTCTGCCTCGCAAGCGGGCGACGGGCTGTAACCAAAAAATCCCCTTCCTTCGCTACGCTCAGGAAGAGGATTTTACTGAGGTCGGTGGCGGAGAGTAATTAATTACTCTTTTTAATTAAAAGAAGTAACATAATTCATATTAGGCTTGATTTCAATCATTTAAAAAGTAATCAATTACCTTTTATGAGTAATTAATTTGTCACAATATGTAACATATTACTTATTTTATCGTATAAATGAGTAATTATTTACCTTTTCATAAAATGCATATGGGACAAATTAACACTAAAAGATTCGGAATTAAACTGCGGTTTGAAAACAATTATTACCGGGTACACATCACGCATCCTGATTTCCGGGGTCGCATTAGAAAACGACTGGGCGAAAAAAACTATGAAGATGCCGAAGACAAAACAGCAAACATTCGGTATGAAATTACTAAACAATTTGAAAATCAGGATGTAATTAAAAAGGCGGTTGAGGACTTTGTTGACAATTATATCGCATTAAACATCAAAAAGACTGCTTCTATTTTCGATTACAAAGAAGAGTTCATTAAAAAGAAAATCAGCACAAAGAATAAACATACCAAAAATCCTCTTGCAAATAGCACCGTCTCCGGCTATCGTACAGCAATCCAGTATTTTGAGGACTATTTCATCAAAAAAAGAATACCACAACACCCTTCATACATAACTGATGAAGTTTTAAACGGATATTACGACTTTGTTCCGGGAAGCCATAACTATAAGGTTAAACTTCACAACAAAGCAAAGGGTTATATTAAATATTTGCTTTTAGATAAGAATCTGCCGATAGACCAACGATACAAATTATCATCATTCTCTGAGGAATATGATAATCAATGCCCGGAAGACAATGATATTGCTCTGCCGGAATCAGATGTTAAAAAACTAATTGAACTCCGCCAGAAACTTCGCTCTGGCGAAATTACGTTAAAATCGAAGCAATTTTCAGAGAAGATTCCTATTGAATTGCATGTCAAAAATGCCGAGAGGCTTAAATCAAATCTGATTAAATCAATTGATTGTTTTCTTTTCATGATAGCAACCGGAATGTATTGGGCGGATGTAATCAAATCAGAAGTATTCTTTTCTAATCAGGGCTCATTTACTCATGCCCGTTACAGACGTGCAAAAAATGGCAGTTTATGCAAAGCAATACCTATTCAGGATGATGATATTTTCATAGGGGGTGAGATTATAAAGCAATATAAGATAAAAAACCGTCAGAACTTTCCATTGAATTTATCCCTGACCCACTTCGATAAACATTTGCATCGGATAAGCATACTTGCAGGTCTCGACTATAAAATCACAAATAAAATGGCACGCAAAACCTTCGCCAGCACTTTATACTTCAATAGGAAATTACCCATACATCTATTACAAATCTTGTTGGGACACAAAGATGTTCGTGACACAATGCACTACCTTAGAATTACAGATGAAGATGTAGCAAGTGAGATACTGAAATATGTATCAGTAAATCCTGCTAATAGAATAAACATTAAGATTTAACTTCTGCAGTTATTATAAAATTTTATAAAATACTATATATCTGTATTTTAAATTAGAAAATTTTTTTTTAGAATTTTCCAGGCTACCCAGTTAGATAAATCCTGATTCCTGTCCTGAATTCGGATTGCAAAGTATTTATGGAAAAGAAGGATGCTCATAGTGCACCCCAAGAACCTATCCGGGGATTGCCCCAGCGGAAGGGGGAAAGGGGTGGATACCCAGTAGGGGGCATCGGGAATTAAATAACATGATACGACAATAAACATTAACATGAATAACATAT
>CAZVLJ010000136.1:0-3801 GCA_964627825.1 uncultured Rikenella sp.
ATGAAATCAAGGGACCGGTCATTATCATCTCATCATCGGGCATGATGGAAGCAGGACGTGTCAAACACCACCTGGCCAATAACATCAGCAATCCTGCCACCACTGTGCTGGCGGTAGGCTACTGCGCACCAAACACCCTCGGGGCCCGGCTGCTCAGGGGCGAACAGGAAGTCTCTATCCACGGCAAAAAGTATCCGGTAAGAGCCGAGATAGACAGAATAGAATCTTATTCCGGCCATGGCGACTACCGCGAGATGGCGGAATACCTGTCGTGCCAGGATCCGGACAGGCTGAAGAACATATTCCTGGTACATGGCGAGTACGAGACCCAGGTCAATTACAGGGCATATCTTGAATCGCAGGGCTTTGACAGGATAGAAATTCCCTCTTTCGGCACTTCATACAATCTCTGATAATTGCAATAATCATTTGTTTGTTGATTGTAAATCCTATTTTTGCATCGAAATTTTTTGAGCTATGTTCATAGTTATGGTTGTGCTTTTTCTGCTGGGTTACCTGGCAATAGCACTCGAGCATCCGATAAAGGTTGAAAAGGCTGCCAGCGCTCTTCTGCTGGGAAGTATCCTATGGGCCCTGTATGCCCTCTTCAGTGAAAAGATACTGGCTCTCGGATTCTCTCCCTCGTGGGAAGAACTGAAGATGATGGGGCAGCAGATAATGAACAACATTGCCCCTGCCCTTACCAGTGACCAGTTTGCCACATCTCCCTTCCGTGAGACAGTTGAACTCGCCGGACACACAAATGCTTTCGTCAAACATGAGCTTGCCCATCATCTTGTAGACATAGCAGAGATATTATTCTTCCTGTTTGGCGCCATGACAATAGTAGAGGTGATGGACCAGCACCAGGGCTTTACTGTCATCACTAACAGGATAACCACCAGAAGCAAGGTCAGGCTGATCTGGGTGCTCGGAATAATCACCTTCTTTATGTCAGCCGTCCTGGATAACCTGACAACAACCATAGTAATGATTGCGCTGCTGAGGAAACTGATTGCTGACAAACCCACCCGCTGGTTGTTTGCAAGCATGATAGTCATCTCGGCTAATGCCGGAGGCGCATGGTCTCCCATAGGTGACGTGACAACCATCATGCTGTGGATCGGAGGTCAGATAACCACTGTCAATATTATTATTAAGGTGATATTACCGAGCCTGGTTAATATGATTGTGCCCCTGGCAATCCTCTCCTTTATGGTGAAGGGCGAAGTCAGGAGGCCGGAAAGAGCACAAAATACAGTTGATATCACTACTCCTTTTGAAAGGACCTTCATACTCATCCTGGGCGTTTCGATGCTTCTCTTTGTACCGGTATTCAAGACTGTAACCCACCTGCCGCCTTATGTCGGTATGCTATTCGGCCTCGGTGTGCTGTGGCTCGCCTCAGAGATCATGCACCGCGACAAGGAGGATGAGATCCGCAGAAAACTTACAATATATAATATTGTCAAGAAGGTTGACACACCCACCATCTTCTTCTTTCTTGGCATACTATCAGCCGTGGCGGCCCTGCAGAGCGCAGGTCACCTGAGCCTGATGGCAGGCTGGCTGGATGATAAGCTTGGTGATATTTACCTGATCAACCTTGCAATTGGCGCCATTTCTGCTGTAGTTGACAACGTACCGCTGGTTGCCGGAGCCATGGGTATGTATGAGGTGGTTACCCCAGATATGCTTCGAATGGCTGCCGACCCTGCTTATGCAAGCTTATTTGTGCAGGATGGTCTCTTCTGGGAATTCCTTGCCTACTGCGCCGGAACGGGAGGCAGCATGCTCATCATTGGCTCCGCTGCAGGCGTGGCTGCAATGGGACTGGAAAGGATAGACTTTATATGGTATATGAAGAAGATTTCCTGGCTTGCCCTGACAGGCTATCTTGCCGGTGCAGCAGTTTACTGGATGCAGGCACAGCTAATTTACTGAGGGTAAAAAAATAATTGTATAAAGGGCTTCATCGAATGGTGAAGCCCTTTATATTTGCATCCTCTAAACCATACTGACGAGATCAGACAATCCAATCCTAACCTTTCTTAACATGTTCCTGATCCAGAACTTTGAGTTCGTGCTCTTTGCGCTTACTCTTGTGGGAGTGGCAATCTTCCACAAACAGACAATGTGGGTGGCCCTGACAGGCATGACCCTTATCATCATCTACAGGCTGGTCTTCAATGACCCGGCTGATCCATTTAAGCTCTTTCATCACCTCGGTGAGGAAGGAAGAACACTGGTAAATCTCATGGGTCTGCTATTTGGATTCGCAGTACTCTCAAAGCATTTTGAGGAATCACATGTGCCGGACCTCCTTCCCAACTATCTGAGCAGCGGCTGGATGGGTGCGTTTACACTTCTGGTGATGATAACCGTCCTTTCATCATTCCTTGACAACATCGCTGCTGCCCTTATAGGCGGAACAATAGCCCTCGTGGTATTCAGGGGCAAAGTCCACATCGGTTATGTGGCAGCCATCGTGGCCTCCAGCAACGCCGGTGGTGCAGGCAGCGTCATCGGTGATACAACTACCACCCTGATGTGGATAGACGGCGTTCCGGCACTCAATGTCATTCATGCATATGTTGCAGTAGTCCCTGCCCTGCTGGTTTTCGGCATACCTCTGTCAATAATACAGACTAAATACCAGCCTATCCTCAATGATGCTGTGCCGGGTATCAGTATAGACTTCCGCAAAATATTCGTTGTGGCCCTCATACTGGCCGGTGCAATCACAACAAACATACTTCTTGATTTTCCTGCTGTCGGAGTCTGGGCCGGTATACTTATCGGGGCACTCTTCACCTCCACTCCATGGAGCGAACTGAAAAACTCGCTGAAAGGAACAATATTCCTTCTGGCGCTGGTCTTCTCAGCCTCCATGATGCCTGTGGAGGAACTGCCTGCTGCATCATGGCAGACAAGTATGGTACTCGGATTCGTCTCCTCCGTTTTTGACAATATACCCCTGACAAAACTGGCGCTCGAACAGGGTGGGTACGACTGGGGAATGCTCGCCTATGCTGTCGGTTTCGGCGGATCCATGGTCTGGTTCGGATCATCAGCCGGCGTTGCCATCACCAATAAGTTCCCGGAAGGAAGGTCAGTGGCCCGCTGGTTGAAAAGCGGCTGGTGGATTGCTGCTGCCTATGTTATTGGATTTTTGGTCCTCCTTGCACTCAGAGGCTGGGATCCTGCGACAGATTACAGATAGACAAAAAAAAGATCAGTGATCCGGTCCTCTGGGTTACCAAAAAAAAGAGGCTGCCCCTTTCTCTGACAGCCTCTCTGCTCTTTTCTCGTCCTAGTATTGATTATCACGGTCCCTGTCGCGGAAATCACGACGGGGCCGGAAAGGCTTCTTCTCTGCCTTTGGCTCAGACTTCTTGACGATGATCTGACTGCCATCGAGCTCTGAGTTGTTAAGCTTTTCGATAGCTTCATAACCGGCACGGTCATCTGCCATCTCAACGAAACCGTAACGCTTCGAAAAGCCGGTTTCACGGTCCATAATGACTTTTGCGGAGATTACCTCCCCAAATTTGCTGAAAAGTTCCTGAAGGTCTTCTGCTTTGGTTACAGAACTCAGCTTGGCTACAAAAATGTTCATCTGAAAATTAATTAAACTGTTATTAAAGAAAATTAAATCAGCCAACTGATAGCGGGGCATATAAATATATTCCACACCCCACGACAGTTTAGCTCATACAAATGTATTTAAATAATTTTAACATTTCCAAAATTATTTTAAATATTTGGAAATGATGGCATGAGGGCTTCGTGGAATAATAA
>CAZVLJ010000137.1:0-3793 GCA_964627825.1 uncultured Rikenella sp.
TTGGCCTCCATAAGATATTCAAGTATCTCGCTCTGCGGAGTGATGGGATACCCGAAATAACCGTCAGCACCGGCGCGTATCGCAGCTTCGGCGATAGCTTCGTTGCCCTTCATCAGTCTCAGTTCCTTTTCCATTAATCTATATTGTTTCTTTTCTTATCCAACCTTTACTTTATATACTGTTATCACTCCGTCAGGACAGACAACAGCGCAGTTAGCGCAGCCGATACACGCATCGGGATTAGCCGCATAACTGTAATGATAGCCTTTTGAGTTTACCTCCGTTGCCAGTGCAAGTGTTTCGGTGGGGCATGTAACAACGCACACCTCACAACCCTTGCACCGCTCGCGGTCAACAACAACTGCTCCTTTTATCTTTGCCATATCTCTTATGAATTTTACTGCGGTTTAAATGTATTATTTATTTTTCTATCGGATTGTTTTCACTGAATAATGTCAGTCGTTCCTCCAGCAGTGACAGCTGGCTCGTTCTTACCTGCGAAACGCATGCCCGGAGTCCTTCGTGCCTTTCACTGCCGCAGATATTCAGGGTGATTGCAGCGATGCCGTAGGCCAGGAGTTCCTGCAGCAGTTCACCGCCACTCATGCCCGGGTAAGATATGGTAAAATAGAACCCGTCTGCAACGGGCCTGTCAATATCCATATCATAAACGATATTAAAACCATTATTGGTGAACATCTCCTTCATCCTGGCAGCTTTATCACCGTAGACCCTTGTGTTATCAACAAAATTATAGAGGCCCTCATTGACGGCCTTGAGTATGGCGGTAAAACCATACTGAGCCGAGTGGCTCACTCCTGAAGAGAGAGCGTAGAGAGCACCGAAGATCATTGCCCTGCCGAATATTTCAGTGGAATAATAGCGCAGCAGGTCCGGGTAGCGCCTGTTGTACAGGTGATCAGACATGATCAGCAGTCCTATTCTCTGCCCGGCATAGCTGAATATCTTTGAGCTGGAGATCAGGAGGATGTAGTCATCACAATATCTTGCCACAGTAGGCTGGAAGGGCGGTTGGCCGGGAACCGAGTAGTCTTCACGGAAGTCCATCCCGAAATAGGCAAGGTCTTCAATTACGATTGCGTCATACTTTTTGGCCAGGGTGCCTATTGTACGGAGCTCGTCATCAGTGAAACAGATCCATGAGGGGTTGTTGGGATTGGAGTAAAGGATTGTGGACACCTTTCCGCACTCAAGTATCGATTCCAGCTTTGGCCCGAGCTTTTCGCCGCGGTAATTGTATACGTCAAATGACCTGAAATCCTGTCCGAGTATTCGTGTCTGGGTTTTCTGCACCGGGAAGCCCGGGTCAATGAAGAGTGTTCCCTCCTTTGTGTGGTCATTACGGTTGGCCACCATGAAGCTTGCCATACCGCCCATCATTGCGCCACCGGTGGGGACACAACAAGAGGGGTTTACCTCAATGTCCAGGAAGTTCCGGACGAATTTTGCAGCCTCGGTCTTCATCTCTGGTAATCCCTCAATGTCAGGATAATCAGAAGCGACACCTTTTCTCAAAGCTTCAATTTCAGCACGGACACCCACCTCTGCCGAGGGGAGGCCCGGGACGCCCATCTCCATGCGGATGAATTCAACTCCTGTCTCGCGGCGCAACACGTTAACCAGTTTGACTATTTCCCTGATGCTTGCATGCCCCAGGTCAGTGATGCCGCTGGATACTATGGCGCTGCTTACTGTTTGACGATTAATGGGGGTGTTTTTCATAAATTTTTTATTTAGTGCCCTCATCTGAGGCCCTAAGATAAAAATTTATAAGTGAACGATTGCTGCTATTTGTCATATTTCAGAATGGTCGGAAGGTCTTGCTGTCACAGTATCATAACCGCAGGACTGCATGACTGCACGACGAAGCGAAACGACAGAGATTCATCCGCCAACTGGCGGATCAGACTTCTTCCCATCGTCGGCAGCCAGAGCAAGTATGACTCCGAGCACGGTGCTGTAGAGGGCGGCAACGAGCATCCTGAACTCATCAGGCAGAAGGAAGTTAACCGTCTGTGCCGGGATCCAGAAGAGGGGGATGCTCTTTTTCAGCACAATACCCCACATGCTGTTCCAGTTAATTGATGCCAGCAGCCTTGTCACATCAGGAACCGTCAGAAGCTTCCGCCTGTCTCCTGCTGCGGAGGCAATATGAAGGTCACTGATACGATGGGTCACCATCAGCACCGGCGCATAAAAGATATTCAGGAATGTGCTGATTGCAAAGGCAAGCAGCACCCTGGTGCCGGTGACCGGACCAGCCATGACCACAGCGGCATTCTTCATGCCCAGGTGTTCCATTATCAGGGGTGTACCGCCGGCGAAGATCACGAAGGCTGCCTTGACGGTCATACCGAGGAATCCCCAGACAACGGCCCGGTACAACAGTGCAAAACCCGCCGGCAGGTAAATGCCTGTTCTGATCCTGCTGCCGAGCATCTCGCCCATGGTGGCAAGGATTGCAAACTTCATGAAGCTTGCAGTAAAAGCCCATTCGGTGCTGAACCAGATAAAGAAATCATATAGTTTGTCAGACAGGAAAAACGGCACAAACAATCCGACAAAAACGAGAATAAAAATTATATCAGAACGCTTCATATGGATTTGCGAATTGCGATTTTCGATTTGCGATTTTGGGGGTTTTGGGCATGCTATTCTACAATTCTTATTGGTCTACCAATTTCCATAATATCCTATTTTCTGTCATGTCACCGACTTCACTATTGCCTACTGCCTACTGCCTACTGCCTATAGCCTATTGCCTTCCAAGACTGCCGACTCTTATCCTGGCGTCAACAGCTATAATCTTTTCCGGGGTGCCCAGCAGCGGGTTGATATCCATCTCCTCTATCTCCGGAGCGGCGGCAAGGAGATCTGACAGAGAGGTGATCACCCTTACAAACGCCTCTTCATTGACGCCGGCGGAACCGCGGATGCCCTTGATTATCCTATATGACTTGAGTGACCTTATCATTGATCTGGCTTCATTTTCTGAGACAGGTATCAGCGCTGTGGCCACATCCTTAAAGACCTCTATAAAGATCCCTCCCATACCGGCCATCACCAGGTGGCCGAAGCGGCCCTCGGCGGTGGCGCCGCAGAAGAGCTCGCTACCGCTGATCATCTTTTGTATCAGTATACCCGTCACCTCCGGCAGGGCCATCATACGGGTATATTCCTCCCTGACCCTCTCCTCTCCGCTGATGTTCAGTGCAACACCGCCGATATCCGACTTATGCACCGGACCTACCACCTTCATCACTACCGGGTAACCCATCGCGGCAGCATCCCTGACGGCCTCTTCTGCAGAAGTGACAACACTCTCGGGCACCGTCTCAATGCCGGCAGCCCGTAACAGGATACCTGCCTTTTCGGGTGCCAGGTATCCGTCTCCGGCGCCATCAATGACCTCCCTGATCACTCTCATGTCTGTTCGTGCGGAGCTGCCATTCAGATCAGATGATCCGGCCGTGACATCCTCCATTTTCTCCGGCACGGCAGGTGGCGGAGTTGCATTGACCCTGCAGAGTGCCCTCCCAAAGAGCACCTCATCAGTGAATATCGTATTCCCATGTGCTATAAATTCGGCGATCTCCCTTTTGACATTTATAACAGAAGGCAGTATCGGGTATATCGGCTTACGGCAACTGCGTATCTTATCATGCAGGAGACTGTAGACATCATCTACCGGGAATAGTCCGGGGCTGCCGAATATGACAGCGATGGCATCGATCTCTTCAAAATCATTTTCACATGCATCAATTATATGTCC
>CAZVLJ010000138.1:0-3688 GCA_964627825.1 uncultured Rikenella sp.
GGGCTCGAACCTAGACTTTCCTGATCCAGAGTCAGGCGTGTTGCCAATTACACCACGGAGCAATATAATGAGGGTGCAAATATATAAAATTTCCAACTTATTACTGAAACTTCAGCTTTTTTACGCCTGCTTGCCTGTTTGAAGGCCCCGACACTGCGTGTGCGGGATTGAGTCGCAAAGCTCCTCCATCTGAGGTCTTGTTACTTGTTTTGTTTTGCCCAGGTGTCTTTCAGTCCGACTGTCCGATTGAAGACGAGGCTGCCCGGGCGGCTGTCATAATCAACGCAGAAATATCCCACCCTCTGGAACTGAAATTTGTCGAGTGGTTTTGCCCCGGTAAGCGAAGGTTCAACCTTGCAACCCCTCAGTAGTGTCAGGGAGTCAGGATTGAGGAACTCCCTCGGATCAATGTCCTTGTGTCCCGACGGGTCTTCATCACTGAAGAGCCTGTCATAGAGTCTCACCTCGGCATCAATAGCGTGTGCAGCTGATACCCAGTGAAGGGTGCCCTTGACCTTGCGGCCGGCCTGCGGCCCGCCGCTGCGGGTCTCGGGATCATAGGTGCAATGTACCTCGGCGACCTCTCCGTCATCGTTCTTCACAACACCGGTACACTTAACAATGTAGGCTCCCTTCAGCCTCACCTCCTGACCGGGAGTCATCCGGAAAAACTTGTGAGGGGGATTCTCCATGAAGTCATCCTGTTCAATGAAAAGCTCCCTGCTGAATGGCACAAGGCGTCTGCCCTGCATCTCATCCTCGGGATTATTATCTATCTCCATCTCTTCAACCATATTCTCCGGGTAGTTGGTGATTACCACCTTCAAAGGCCTGAGTACTCCAAATACACGCGGGGCACGCCTGTTCAGGTCCTCCCTGATAGCATATTCAAGGAGTGATACATCATTTATTGCTTCCACCTTGGTATAACCGATGAGGTCAACAAAGCGCCTGATTGACCCGGGGGTGTATCCCCTGCGCCGCAGTCCGCAGAGAGTGGGCATACGCGGATCATCCCATCCGTTAACCACTCTGTCCTTTACCAGCTCCAGCAGCTTGCGCTTGCTCATCACGGTGTAGGTGAGGTTAAGACGATTGAACTCTATCTGCCGGGGGCGGTAATCATCAGTTCTGAGTTGATCAATCAGCCAGTCGTACAGCGGCCTGTGCACCTCAAACTCCAGGGTGCAGAGCGAATGGGTTATACCCTCGAAATAGTCGCACTGCCCGTGGGCGAAATCATACATCGGGTAGACCTTCCATGTGGTCCCGGTACGGTGATGAGGTGTCTTGAGGATGCGATAGATGATTGGATCACGCATGTGCATATTGGGAGATGCCATATCGATCCTGGCCCTCAGGACGCGGCTGCCCTCCTCAAATTCACCCTCGTTCATACGGTAAAAGAGATCGAGGTTCTCCTCAATGCACCTGACATCCTGGTTGCGGAAACGGCTCTCCTCCCCCGGACGGGTTACTGTTCCCTTCTGCCCGGAGATCTCCTCCGCACTCTGGTCGTCAACATATGCCAGACCCCTCCTGATAAGCGATACCGCAAACTCGAAGAGCTTTCCGAAATAGTCAGAAGCATAAAATTCCCGGTCTTCCCATGTGAATCCCAGCCACTGAATGTCTTCCTTAATCGAATCAACATACTCAACATCCTCTTTTGTGGGATTGGTATCGTCAAACCTCAGGTTGCACTTGCCTCCATACTTTTCAGCCATGCCGAAGTCGAGGCATATGGCTTTGGCATGACCGATATGCAGGTACCCGTTAGGCTCGGGCGGGAAACGGGTGTGAACACGTCCGCCGTTCTTCCCCTCGCGGAGGTCTTTCTCAATTGCCTGTTCTATAAAGTGCTGCGATTCAGATTTTGTTATCTCTTCAGACTCTTTCATTTGCTGTATATAATGGAAAGTACAAAAATATACGGATTTGGGGCTCGAGATGCAGATATCAGGCTTTTTTGAAGTAATGTGTCATGGAAGGCGTATCTGCTGGGATTAAACCCGGAAACAAATCCGGGTTCGCGACTTCCCTGGCAAAGGGCACGTGTGATGACGGGGCGTGATGTCCGGCCGGTGAATGACCCGGATCACCTGTCACCGTGTGAATTACCTTGACACCTCAACGCTGACCCTGCCTATCCTTCCACCCATAACGGGATTAAGCTTGGCCACCCTGACAGTTGCCTTACTGATCCCATTAAGCTCACTGTACAGAGCATCAAGGATGCGGGTGCCTATATGCTCAAGCAGGTTCGAGGTCTTCTCCATCTCCCTCTTGACTATCAGGTATGCAGTCTGATAATTGAGCGTGTCACGCAAGTCATCACTCTTTCCGGCTTTGTCAGTATCAGTCTCAATGGTCACGTCAACCATGAAGTGACTGCCAACTATCTGTTCCTCATGATAGTGCCCGTGAAAGGCATAAAACTCCATTTCTTCAATCCTGATCACTCCCATGGGCCTCCTTTCGTTCTTTTATGTAACTGATAAACAATAATATACTAAATATTATATCAGTGTGAGTAAAATAAAGATCAAATATTTTGGTTTATAAAATAAACTATTTTATATTTGTATCGGACTTTTAAACTTAACAAGAACGTAAAATTAACAAAAGCCATGGAAAATGAAGAAAAAATGATGACTGGGGAGGAGAGCCTCAGTATCATTACTGAAATGATCAACAAGACCAGGGTGAGTGTCACCCAGTCCAGCTTTCACCTTCTGTTCTGGGGCTGGCTGATCTTTGTATGCAGCCTCTCCGAGTTCATTCTCTGGAAGTTTATCGGATGGACAAACTCCTGGTATGTCTGGTTATTTGTCATTCCCGGTACGGTGGTATCGCTTATCTACGGATTCACCAAAGGCAGGAAGGAGAAGATATTTACTTACGGAACGGGTATCTACGTATGGACATGGATAGCATTTCTCTTTGCCTCAGTAGTTTTTTTCATTGTATACCCGCTTGAGACAGGCAGTGTGGCGAAGTATATGCTGTTAATGGCTGCCATTCCATTGTTTATTTCAGGGGTGATACTCAAGTTCAGGCCGCTGATGTGGGGTGCCGGTGCTTTCTGGTTGCTGGCGCTGGTGGCACATTTCGGAGGAGAGACCATCTCGGGGTTGGCGATGCCGGTGGCAATGGTGGCAGGATATCTTATTCCCGGTTATTTACTCAGAAAAAGGGGCAGCCATGACACCTTTCAGGGAGCTTGATCCGTTGCTGCACTCTCAGCTCAGGCTGGCAATCATGTCGATACTTGTCAGTGTTGACAGTGCCGGGTTCAATTACCTGCGTGAGAAGACCGAAGCGACAGCGGGCAATCTCAGCGTGCAGATAGGAAAGCTGAAGGATGCAGGGTACATCTCGGTGAAGAAGAGCTTCGGTGAGAGTTACCCGCAGACGATGTGCCATATAACCGATCTGGGGAAGAAGAAGTTTGCCGATTATGTAGCGGCGCTGGGTGATTATCTTGGGTCGGAAGGTCGGAAGGTCTGAAGGTCGGAAGGTCTGAAGGTCTGAAGGTCGGAAGGTCTGAAGGTCTGGCCGCCTTTGGCGGCTGTCGTGCGGTCTTGTCGGAGCGCAGCGAAGATCCCGGCCGGAAGGTCGGGACGGTCTTTCTGGGGGTGTAAATAATTTTGTGTAAATGAATTTGTAGCTGCTTGGGTAACCAACC
>CAZVLJ010000139.1:0-3654 GCA_964627825.1 uncultured Rikenella sp.
GATCGGGAAGGTGCTGGTACGAATTCTACGGGGTTTTGGGATGGAGGTGCTGCTCACCGACAATTATCCTGATGCTGTGTTTGCCGCCGAAACCGGCAGCAGTTATGTGAGCCATGAGGAGCTTTACAGGAGATCAGACATTATCTCGCTGAACTGTCCGCTTACGCGCGAAACGGAATACATGATCAACTCAGAATCCATCGGGATGATGAAGAAGGGGGTGATGCTTATCAACACCGGTCGCGGCAAGCTGATAAGGACAGCCGATCTGATTGAGGGGCTCAAGAGCGGGCAGATAGGGTCGGCAGGGCTTGATGTTTACGAGGAGGAGAGCCAGTTCTTCTTCGAGGATCTCTCTGACAGGGTGCTGGCTGATGACGTGCTGGCGCGGCTGCTGACATTCAATAATGTGATAATCACCTCGCACCAGGGCTTCTTCACCCGCGAAGCCATACGCAACATCGCAGATACCACGCTGAAGAATATTGATGACTTCTTTGCCGGCCGCAAGCTGGTGAATGAGGTGTGCTTTAATTGCGGGAATTGAAAGTCTGAAAGTCTGGCCGCCTTTGGCGGCTGTCTTGCGGTCCTGCTGTCTTGTCGGAGCGAAGCGGATATACCAGCCGATATGTCAGGACGGTCTAATCGTACCATAGTGGAGATCACGGTCTGCCGGCTGGCAGATCGGGACGGTCCGGAGGGTTGAGGGTGAGGAAAATGATTGGTGAGGATTCGGAGGTCTGAAAATCAGATATAAGAGGGAGTGGGGGTAAAATAAAAGGGAGTGCCCCTTGGCGGGGCCTCCCTTTCATATGGTTATCTGATCAGATGAATTACTTCATTGCTTTCTTGTACAGCTCGGCCACCTTCTTCCAGTTGACCGCGTTCCAGAAGTTACCCACGTATTCGGGCCTGCGGTTCTGGTACTTCAGGTAATAAGCATGCTCCCACACGTCGAGACCAAGTATCGGCTGTCCGCGTTTTGCCGCGACATCCATCAGCGGGTTATCCTGGTTAGGTGTCTGTGACACGAAGAGCTTGCCTTCGGCATCCACCGCCAGCCATGCCCAACCGCTTCCAAACTGTGTTTTGGCGGCGTTCTCAAAGTCGGCTTTGAACTTGTCAAATGAACCGAATGTCTCTTCTATTGCCTTGAGCAGTTCGCCCTCAGGCTGTCCGCCTGCTTCCGGTCCCATCACTTTCCAGAAGAGCATGTGGTTATAATACCCTCCTCCATTGTTGCGTATAGCCGAAGAGTAGATGCTCACCCTGCTGAAGATGTCTTCAAGCGGGAGGTTATCAATTTTCGCTTCGCCAGCGGCTTTAACAAAATTATCATAGTATGCCCTGTGGTGCTTTGTGTAATGGATCTCCATAGTCTGGGCGTCAATGTAAGGCTCCAGTGCATCATATGCATACGGGAGCTCCGGAAAAATATAGTTCTGTGCCATAGTTTTGTTGTTTACGGTTAATATTCCTAAAACAATGCTGATAATCAGAAATGCCTTCGTCTTCATTATCTTGTTTTTTATTTGTTAAACAATTAGGCCTTAAAAATGTTCACAACTAAACTTTAATAAATTTACTACTATTTAGTATTTTCGCCTTGTAAGAATGAATCAATAAATATCAAAAATCTATGAAATGGCAGGGACGTCGCGGAAGCGACAATGTTGAAGACCGAAGGGGAATGAGTACAGGCACAAAGGTTGTCGGTGGCGGTATCGGTACTCTGGTTATAGTACTTCTTGTATATCTGCTCGGGGGTGATCCCTCAGGCATTATTGAACAGGCAGGCTCACAGCAGTCTGCAGGCCCGGTGCAATCAACCGAGGCGGAGGAACAGATGGCACAGTTCGTGTCAGTGGTGCTGGCTGATACCGAGGAGGTCTGGGGTAAGATCTTTACGGAGGCGGGAGCTACCTACCGCAAGCCAACACTGGTGCTCTTCAGGGACCAGGTGGAGTCGGCCTGCGGCTATGCCACTGCTGCCAGCGGCCCATTCTATTGCCCGGCAGACGAGAAGGTCTACCTTGATCTCAGTTTCTTTGAGGACCTGCGTGCCCGGTATGGTGTCTACGGCGACTTTGCCATAGCATATGTTGTGGCGCATGAGATCGGGCATCATGTACAGAACCAGATGGGTATACTTGAGGAGGTGCAGGCTCAGCGCATGAGGCTCAGTGAGGTAAGGGGCAACCAGCTCACCGTCAGGCTTGAGCTGCAGGCCGACTTCCTGGCGGGTGTCTGGGCGCATAACGCAGCAAGGATGTTCAACTCCATTGAGGAGGGAGACATAGATGAGGCTCTGAATGCAGCTGCATCAATCGGTGATGATGTCCTGCAAAAGAAATACCAGGGCCGCGTTGTGCCTGATACTTTCACCCACGGCACGGCAGCACAGCGCTCAGGCTGGCTCCGCAAGGGATGGGAGACAGGTGACCTGAGCCAGGGTGATACATTCTCAGCTGCGATATGATAAACGGATTCTTAACTTGACAGTTAACGGCTGAACCTGTATGGCAGGGTCAGTCTTTTATTCATATTTTTTTAAAATCGCTTCTCCTTAGTACAGAAAGGAGTAGCAAATCCTTTCTGATGAAAATAATCTGGAAGTATCTCAAACCGTTCAAGAGCCTGCTTTTTCTATCGATGGGCCTGGCAGCAATCGCCCAGGTGCTGGAGCTAATTGACCCGATCATCTTCGGTAAGATCATAGACCTTTATGCCGTTAATACCGACGGTAGAACAGAAAGTGAGCTGATCAGGGGAGCGCTGAGGCTGCTTGCCCTGGCAGTTGGTGTTGCGCTGCTGGCACGACTGGCAAGGGCATTCAAGGACTTCGTCACCCGGCTGACTGTACAGAAGTTCGGTCTGTCTGTTTTTGATGAGGGACTGAGACACACACTCCGGCTTCCCTACCATGAGTTTGAAGAGACAAGCAGCGGGCATGTGCTTTCTGTTCTCCAGAAAGTGAGACGTGACAATGAGAGGTTCATCACATCATTCATCTCCACGCTCTTTACTACTATCGTAGGGGTGGCGTTCCTTATCTGGTATGCTGTCACCAAAAGCTGGCTGCTGATACCGGTCTTCCTGATAGGCGTCGTTGTTCTCGGCGGCCTGACAGGGCTGCTGAGCAGGAAGATCCGCACCATCCAGCGCTCCGTGGTGAAGGAGACAAACAAGATGAGTGGTGCAATAACCGAGTCACTGAGGAATATTGAGCTTGTGAAGAGCATGGGACTCACCTATCCGGAGATCAGGAGGCTGAAGGGCTTCACAAAAAAGATCTTCGATCTTGAGATCAGCAAAGTCAAAAAGATCCGGTCGCTGACCTTCCTCCAGAGTTCTGTGCTGCTTGTTCTGAAGGAATCAATTCTCTTCATTCTCCTGTGGCTGATCTTTCGCAACCTGCTTACCACGGGTGAACTGATCACCATGCAGTTTATCTCCACCCGTATTCTCTTTCCCCTTCAGGACCTGGGAAGTATTATTCTCGCATACCGCGAAGCTGAGGCCTCCCTGGAGATTTTCAATGAGCTGATGCAGAAGGAGCCGGAATACCGGCCTGAGGAACCGGTGGAGATCGGCGATATCGAAAAACTTTGCTTCGACAAAGTTACATTCCGGTATAAGAAGGCTGAGACTGGT
>CAZVLJ010000140.1:0-3599 GCA_964627825.1 uncultured Rikenella sp.
AAGCAACTCCTTCGTCTCCTCCAGGTTCAAACGATAAGTGTTGTGCGAGTGGTACTCCTCGATCTCCGAGACGGCCTCGGTGCCTTCGGTGAAAAACTTGTTATAATTCAGGTCGCGGGTGTCGGCAGGGATCCTGAAAAAATCTCCCAGATCCTCCGCCTTGACCATCTCTTCACGATTTACCAGAGTCTCATAAAGTTTTTCCCCGTGACGGGAACCTATAACCTTAATCTCAGACTCTGATTTGTACAGCTCCCGGATTGCCCGGGCCAGGGTCTCAATGGTGGTTGCAGGCGATTTCTTGACAAAAATATCTCCGTTCTCGCCGTTCTCAAATGCAAACAGCACAAGATCAACTGCGTTCTCGAGACTCATCATGAACCGGGTCATGTTCGGATCGGTCACAGTGATAGGCTGCCCTACCTTCATCTGGTTCACAAACAGCGGAATCACTGATCCGCGCGAGGCCATGACATTCCCATACCTCGTTCCGCAGAAGACTGTGCCGCTGCCGTTCAGGTTACGCGACTTCGCCACCATAACCTTTTCGCTCAGCGCCTTGGTCATACCCATCGCGTTGATGGGATAGACCGCTTTATCAGTGCTAAGCACAATCACCTTCTTCACGTGATGGAACTGGGCAGAATCAAGTACATTCTCGCAGCCAAGCACATTCGTCCTGACCGCCTCCGTCGGGAAAAACTCGCACGAGGGGACCTGCTTCAGCGCCGCGGCATGAAAGACGTAATCCACTCCTTTCATTGCATTGTCTATGCTCAGCCGGTCGCGCACGTCGCCAATGAAATATTTGATCTTCGGATTTTTGTAAAACTGCCGCATATCGTCCTGCTTCTTCTCGTCGCGACTGAAGATCCTTATCTCGCGAATATCAGTATCGAGAAAGCGTCGCAGAACAGCATTGCCAAAAGAACCGGTACCGCCGGTTATCAATAAACATTTTCCGTTGAAGTCCATTTCTTAATTTTGAAATTCCCGGGTGCGCCTGCCGTCACTCAATCAGACAGCCAACAAGCTACACTGCCTTTTGTTTTAACTTGAATTTGCCGTTTGTAGTATGGTATTCGGGAATTAAATCTTTCATAACCTGAACCACCTCACACGAGCACAATGAATAAAGTTCTTTAAGCAGCCAATCGATCCGCTCCAAGAATTCCTTTCCATCGATATTCTCAACAAGAGCTTTTTTTATTTTCTCGTGATGAGTAGATGTGGTCATTTCCGCGTCGGTCAACAGCTCCTCGTAGAGCTTTTCGCCGGGCCGCAAGCCGGTATAAACAATCTGGATATCCTTGTCGGGAATAAACCCGGAGAGTTTGATCATCGCCTTTGCGAGATCGGCGATTTTTACCTGTTGTCCCATGTCGAAGACGAAAATCTCCCCTCCCTGCCCCATGAATCCTGCCTCAAGCACCAGCTGGCAGGCTTCGGGGATTGTCATGAAGTAGCGATATACCTCGGGATGGGTAACAGTCACCGGGCCTCCATTCTCGATCTGCCTGGCAAAGATGGGGATGACTGAGCCATTTGATCCGATCACGTTGCCGAAGCGGGTGATTATGAACTGTGTAGAATGTCCACCTTCCTGTGCACGCGACTGCACAACCTTCTCGCACAAACGCTTCGAGGCGCCCATCACACTGGAGGGATTAACCGATTTGTCGGTTGATATCATAACGAACTTCTCCACTCCATATTTGACTGCAAGATCGGTGACTATCCGGGTCCCGCCCACATTAACACGAATGGCTTCGTGAGGATTCTCCTCCATGAGGGAAACGTGCTTATAAGCAGCAGCGTGGAAGACAATATGTGGTCGGTATTCGTCGAAAATCTGTTCCATCCGCGCGATGTTTGTCACATCGGCGGGTATTATGCTAAACCTGATATCGAGGAATTTCTCCCTCAGTTCGCCCTGCAAAAAGAAAAGAGGAGTCTCGGCCTGATCAACGAGGATGACCTTCTCGCAATGGAAGCTTGTCAGCTGGCGTGCGATCTCCGATCCTATCGATCCGGCAGCGCCGGTGATCATTATTGTCTTCTCCGCGAGGCCTTTTTTTATCAGGTTGATGTTAAGCTTTATGGGCTCACGGCCGAGAAGATCCTCAAGATCTACGCGCCTGAACTGTGGCATCCGGAGCTGGCCGGCGACCCACTTATCCACCTCGGGGGTATCGAGTACCTCGAGGCCCAGGTTGACTGCCTTCCTGATGACGCTGCTCTTCTTGTCGACATCCAGCGCCTTTATAGCGAATATGAGGCTTTCGATATTGTTCTTCTCAATGAATTTCGCGCTAAGCGCTGAAGTACCATACACGAGGATGCCGTTGATTTTCTTGCCCTGCTTGCTTTTATCGTCATCAATGAACCCTGACACGTGAAACCCGTAACGGGGATCGCTCAGTATCACCCTTTTGACCACAAATCCCAGCTCGCCGGCGCCGTAGACCAGTACATTTTTCTTGCTCATGGAGGTCCCTGTGGCAAAGCGAAAGATCATTTTGATAAAGATCCGTCCGGCGAAGAGGATAATGGATACGGTTACATAATGGATCAGGATGATGGACTGGGGTATTGCCAGAATATCGGCCCATTGCAGCCAGTTGCCAAAAAGGGAGAACAGAACCAGGACAATGGCTGAACAGGTAGTAACAACAAATACAAGGGTAATATCAGTGAGGGTGGCATGGCGAAGAAGGCCGCAATAGGATCTGAAGGCAAGGCTGAAGAGAGCATAGACTGAGGTGGCAATCAATCCCTGCCATATAAAGATATCCAGCCATTCTCCAGGTATACTGAAGTTGAATCGAAGGAGATAAGCCACCAGAAAAGCCAGAAAAACGAGGGTGAGATCAGCTGTGAACACCAGCCATCTGGGCACAGAATACCGGTTGAAGAAGTTAAGTACCTTTCTCCTTAATTTTAAGATCCATGCGGGATAAATGAATGCCATTTTTTTCTTTCCAAATGTCTGCTCAGCAGGTTGATAATCAAACGCCTCGGGTCAGATCATTTCGCTCTGCGCAAAGTATGTCCTGTTCACGTCCGGGCGTGCTTCCGCCCCGTCAGTCCCAGTACCCTTCCTGTGTAAACGACTATAATTGAGCGGAATTGCAATCGGTTTGCGTTTTTTTCTCAGCCAATTATCAAATAAGAAGGCGCCTGGTCGGACAAGGCGATGCACATATCTTTCGAAGTGTGAATTTACTCAAAGAAACGCTCTCCGTCAAGATTGGTTTACCTCATAATCCCCAAAATATGCGCCTTTCCACACTATTAACCACCTCTTTTCAACTGCTCAGTTCCCCTATTTGCCTTATTAACAACCAAAGAGGGTCAGTTGGTCAAATTACAGAGGATTTTGACGAACGTAACCAAAATTTTGATCTATTTTAAAATGCTTAAAATCAATGTTATCATGTTGTCCTGAGGCTTTCATGGCGTAGCCGCTTTGCAACAAATCCATCCATTCGTCGTTAAAAATTATGTGTTGGTCAAAAGAAATGATATATTTGTCAACTTTCGTCAATATATGAAGTACGCCCTTACTGCCATTCTCCTGTCAGCCACTGCTGTGCTCT
>CAZVLJ010000141.1:0-3598 GCA_964627825.1 uncultured Rikenella sp.
GACCTGGCCTGCAGGGTCTCCGGCCGGTAACGACTGACAGTCTCATTCCAGTCCCTTTCGGTAAAACCGTAATGCTCAATCAACCTGTCTTTGAAGTCCATGGAAGAGTAAAGATACTGATGTTGGGATTGATAACAAAGCGAATGGGAATTACTTACATTCAGGCGCTATACTATCTCAGGACTCTTGTTCCCAAATTTAACGAAGGACCCCGGAAACACCGGTTTCCCGGAAAAAGAAATGCAACCGCCCTTTTTGCCCTGCCGGCATGCTATCCTGATTACACTGGCTCATTCAGCGCAATAGGAGTATCATCCTTCCGTAGGACTTCAACAGAGGTCCTTCATTATTCAGCATAAAGCCGGGCTGTCCGGAGTAATTATCTGTTAATTGATAGAGTTGCCTTATCGCCCGATGGATTTCACAGTGCAGCTTATTTCATTGATTACACTGCACCGCGACTGGTTTTTGCGTGTTGGTCCGCCGGCCCTTGATAGCAACTGTTCACAGAGTGGAGACATACAGTTTTTGGGTGGAGGTAATAATATTTTGCAACATCAGATTTATTGCTAACTTTGTAGCGCAAAGTACTTTTACATTCAATATAAAAGAAGAGCGATGAAAAACAGAATATTATTTGCATTGATAATTTTATTGGCATGGCCGATAAAAGGAAATACACAGACACCGGAGAAAGAGAAACTTGATCAGTTTCTTAACCGGCTTGCTGAGAAGAATATGGCTATGGGGAGTCTGACAATGGCCAAAGACGGCATGATTATCTACAGCAAGGCTATAGGATACAGCCAGATCAACGGAGCCGTAAAGAAACCCTTGACTGAAGCCAGCAGATTTCGTATCGCTTCCATCGGGAAAACCTACACTGCAGTGATGATCATGCAACTGGTCGAGGAACAAAAACTGGATCTGGATGAGACAATTGACAAATTCTTCCCGCAGGTTACAAATGCATCCCGGATCACCATCAGGCAATTGCTACAGCATCGAAGCGGTATTCCTGACATAAGTCGTGACCTGGACCCTGAGAGAAACTGGGCGAATGGCATAACGAAGGATGAAATGCTTGATCTGATTGCCAGAGCCACCCCGGTTTTCGAACCGGATACCAGGCAATCATATAGCAATTCAGGTTATTTCCTCCTGAGTATGATTCTCGAAAAGCTGACTGGCAAATCTTATACGGACGTCCTAACAGAACGAATCACCTCAAGGTTAGGGCTTGCTGACACATACGTCGAGAGTGGATTCATTGATGTGAATAAGAATGAAAGCCTTTCGTATATTTTTATTAATGAAGAGTGGAAGCTGGCAAAGGAGATGCATCCAGGTATCGCTTATGGAGCAGGACAGATCATGTCAACCCCGGCCGATATGGTCAGATTCATCCAGGCACTGTTTGACGGTAAACTGGTCTCTGAAGAGAGCCTCAACCAGATGAAGACGATCAGGGACGGTGAAGGTTTTGGCCTGGTGACTTTTGCTTTCGCAGGTAAGACCTTCTACGGGCACACCGGCGGGGGAGACAATCACGGTTCCTGGCTGGCCTACCAGCCGGAAGATAGATTGGCTGTCGCATATACCACAAATGCCAAGATTTACCCGGTGGTCAATATTGTCAGCGGAGCCATAGACATTTATTATAAAAGGGAGTTTCAGATTCCAGCTTTTGAAACTATTTCTGTCAGTCAGGAGGTACTGGACAATTACGTTGGAATTTATTCGAGTCCCGATGCTCCGGTCAGATTTACAATAAGCAGCAAAGACGCGAAACTATTCGTTCAGGCGGGCAATGAAACTCCGGCCATGATCGAAGCGGTGGCGCCCGACAGATTTCAAATGTTTGGGGGAAATGTGATTTTCGAATTCAATACATTAAAAAGGCAGATGATCATCAGACGATCAGGCGGTGAAAGGATTTTCACCAAAGAAGACTAAGAAAAGCCGGCTGTCCCGGCAATTGATAGTGAATACAGTCAAGATCTCATTTTATCTTAATTACCTGTTCATCCCCGTTTTTGCTGACAAGTTTGATTGAAGGATCAGTTGTTCTGGAGAGAATTTGAATGTATCCTGATTCTCCTCCCAGGACAACACCTGATCCGTCTTCAGTAGCGCTGATTTTTACATTTGGACCACCTTCAGAATCAAATAACCTGAACAATACTGACTCGGGATAACCGATTGAACCATCGGGCATCCTGGTTGATGGTTCAGCCGGCATAATCTTTATTTCGGCACGCACTTTCCCGTTTTCGTCCACCAGTTCAAAAGCACGTCCGCGTACAACAGGGGCTATCTCTGACCTGGAGGCTGATGTTAACAAAAGCACTGCAACAAGTAATATCCCCAGATTAATAATTGTAAGTGCAACCGCTAATCGGTGAGTTTTCATTTTGCTTATATTTTGTTGTTTCAGAGTATATAACATATCCGTACCAGATAAGTTCCCCTGACTTCACAAAAACTGCCTGACCAGCTTTGAAATGATGAACCCTGCCCTTCCTTCAATTTTCTCACGATATTGAGCTATTGAGTGGGAGATGCCGGAGATAACGACGGTTCTTCAGCCTTCAACCACAACTTCAAATCCGCCATAAGCAAAGCGTTGCATATCGAGTGGCATCTGGATGTCCTTTGCATCCTTATACTTTTCGTTCATCTCGTCCATGACCTTTTTATTCACTTCGTCCCTGTGTTTCTTTGATTTAAATACGATGAAAGAAAGCCAGACGCTTTCACCAGGCCTGGCATCTGCCAGTTTTGTGAATTCAACAGGTTTACCTCCACCGTAATCCTTTGTAATTAAATCTTCACCCTTGCATTCAAAGTAGGAAAGCGCTCCATGCTTCATCCATGAATCTCTTCCGTCTTCTGCCATTTTCTTGTATTCATCGACCTTATTTTCAGGTACTACCAGTACAAATCCGTCCACATATTTTGCCATATCAATATCCTCCTTTTAAATTAACCGGGTTACTGAGCATTGATTTTTATTTAGAATCAACGTCAAAGGCATAATATTGTTCAACCTTTCAATGAGTGTCTTAACCTCCTATAAGGATGTGACCGGGCAATGATTTTTGACAGTATAAGGTTTTCTGCGGGTTAGAATGCCCGGACAAAATTATCCTGTCTGCCAGTGGCGAACTGAAAAGTCAAAAAAGCCCGTCCGTGGAAAGGTACCGTTCTCCGGTATCATAATTGAAAGCCAGCACTCTAGATCCACGCGGGATATGGTTAATTTTCCTGTTTATGGCAGCCAGTACTGCCCCGGTAGATATGCCAGCCAGTAAGCCTTCTTCTTTTGCTGCCCTCCGCGTGAATTCATAAGCCTCCTCCTTCTCAATCCTGATGATCTCGTCAATCACCTTTGTATTAAGGATTGAAGGAACAAACCCGGCACCCATGCCCTGCAAAGGGTGCGGTGACGGCTGGCCTCCGCTCAGTACGGGCGAGAGGTCCGGTTCAACGGCCCAGGCTTTTAAACCCGGGAATCTCTTTTTAAGTACTTCCGCACAACCGGTAAGATGCCCCCCTGTGCCTACCCCGGCAACCAGGTAATCAAGCCCGTCAGGGA
>CAZVLJ010000142.1:0-3597 GCA_964627825.1 uncultured Rikenella sp.
TGTCAGCGCATAGAGGTAATCATAGCTGCCGGGCTCCCTCTCCAGGGCACTGAGGAGGTATCTCTCGGCCGCTGCTGTATTCCCAAGGGTGTTCTCCAGCAACCCTAAGTTATATAGTATCCTGGTCTGCTCAGGCATCAGCTTCGCCGCCTTCAGGAAGAACTCACGGCTCTCTGCATATCTTCCCTGTTCGGCCAGCAGCATGGCCAGTGAGCTGTTGAGCTCATGCAATTCCGGGTGATCCCTGAGCAGTTCGCGAAGCAGCCTCTCCGCCTCACCGTGCCTGCCCTGTTGTGCAAATACTGTTGCCAGGTTCACCTTTGCAATGTAAAACTGATCATCAACTTCAAGTGCTTCGCGGTATGCTGCCTCCGCAGCTGCCAGATTCCCTGCATTGGCATACATTATCCCTAGATTGAATAATCCTCCCGGAAAATCAGCATTGTAGAGGTTGATCTTCCTGTACTCCTCAAGCGCCGCCCTGCGTGCTTTGCGGGCAGCAGGACTAAGCTGATCCTCCCTGACCTCGGAGAGCCTGATGCCGGCCTCGGACCGTATTCCCCTGACAGGGTCATTCAGCAAGGGCATCATCAGCTTCTCATAAGATGCCAGATCAACCGGAATATAGTTCATCACCGCTGTATGTCGCACCAGCGAGGCCGGGTCAGTGAGCGCCCGCTCCACTGCACGGTTGGCCTCCGGGGTGTTCATTAGCCCCAGGAACCTCACCGCGGTGGCTCTCACCATCAGAGGGAACAGCTCGTTCTCAGAAAAGAGGATCAGGTCCGGGATCACGGTCCGGTCACCTCTCTCCGCTGCCGCGAAGGTCTCACCATAATGGGGCCTGGTGCGCTCACCGTACCATTTGAGAATGTAGCTCTGCGACCAGCCTGTGCTCCTGTCCTTGTGGCAGTCGTTGCACGCATTCGGGACGCCGGTCGTAGCAGTCAGGTCCGGACGGGGTATGCGGAAACTGTGGTCGCGACGGTAGTCAACTCCCATATAGTACCTTCCTGTCATATGACAGTTGACGCACTGGGCGCCGGTGCCCTCAACATATTTTGGCTCTCCGCGGTTGATGAGACGGTCGGAGCCGCTACTTCCCCTGTATGTCTGCGTTCCCCTGGCTGCCGGCTTGTCGCCCGGGACGTTCCCGCTGTAAACGTTTGCCTGACTCATAAGCTGCCCGCCGGATACAGCCGGATCCATCTTATGAAAGTGATGTTTCGGTGTGTCATAGATATCCGGCCGGTGACACTGGAGACAGAGCCTGTTGTCAGGTTCAATTGTTTTGGCAGAGTGCGAGTCATGACAATCACTGCACATCACCTCCTGCTCAAACATTCTGCTCTGGGTGAAGGAGCCATACTCATACACCTCATCAAGTATCTGCCCGTCGGTGTGATACAGAGGCTGAGCCGTCAGCATCGGGATCATATAGTTGAGCAGGTCGCTGTTGTCATCAGTGTAATCTCCCATTATCGCCCTGCGTGAATGACAGCGTGCACATACATTCAGCAGCTCCTCGTTGTTCAGGTCGCGGGTACGAACAATCAGTCCCGTGTTGACATCTGCCGGCCGTGAGTCCTCAGGCAGTGCGGCCCATACCAGATGCTCAGAGGCAGGACCGTGGCATGCCTCACAGCTTACATCGATCTCTGACCAGGTGGTGTTATAGCTTCCGGTCACCGGGTCATAGTTCTTCTTCAGGTTCGTCGAGTGGCAGTCGGCACACATGCCGTTCCAGTTCTGCGCCTGGCCGGTCCAGTGCAGCCAGTTGCCGGGCCCCACCTCCTCATCGGTATAGATTGTGTCTCCCAGGTGAAACCATCGCTTTCGCTCTGTGTCCCATGCAACCGGGAGGCACTGCAGGCGTCCTCCTTCGAAAGGCACCAGGTACTGCTGCAGCGGAGTGTATCCGAATGTATGGGTCACCTCAAAATCCTCAAAGGTACCGGTCGCGCCTTCGGTGCTGACGAAATACTTTTCGCCCCTGCGAAAGAAACGATGCACCTCTCCCCTGTGTATGTACTCATAATCATTAAAGTTACCAAGAACCGTGCTGTCTGTTGCCGTGGCCATTGCCAGGTCATGGTGTGATCCCCTCCAGAGGTCATACTCCCTTTTATGGCACTCAATGCAGGTGGCGGCGCCGGTGAATGAGGGTCCCTGCGCCCGCGTCTCACCCTGTCTCTCCAGAGCCGTTCGCACCAGGTAAACAGGAAAGGAGATCACCAGAACGGATGTGGCAATTAAACCGATCCGCTTCCAACCTTTCATACTGTCGGTTTCGCGACTATAGGGCATAGGTCAACTGGTTTGATTCAAACCTCCTACGTTTCGTTATACTGCCCATATCCACCTTCACCTTTCCCTCCTCAATGATGACGGGAAGGTAATCAAGGGGCCTGGGAGCGGGCGAGCTGAGTACTATACCCCGGCGGTCAAAGGCAGATGAATGGCACGGGCAGTCGAATTGCTGCCTCTCCTCGTTCCACAGCACAGAGCAACCAAGGTGCGGGCAGGTCAGCGAGAGAGCCAGGAAAGCGCCATCCTTTTCTCTGACAATATAGAGCCTGTTGACCCTGTCCGGGGTAACTGATCCTGGCGGGAACTCCTCCACATTGCCTATCACTCGGAGTGATTCTGCAGGTATGCTCTTATAGGTCTCCTTCGATGGCTTGAGCAAGCTGATGATGAACCAGATAAACTCTGCCAGGGCAAAGAATCCAAGTATCTGCCAGATCCTTTTCATGAAGCTTCGCCTTCCTTTTTCCGGTTTCTCCTGCCTATCTGTCATTTTCCATTCTATCTAGCGCTTATGTTCTTGTGTCGTTATATATTCCAGGGCCACACCAGATTCATCCCTTCACCCCTGAAGAATATCCCGGTTACGGTTAGCATGGCATATGATACAACCATCATGACTACAACCGATTGTATTATCTCCGGGCGATTGAGGGAGTAATGTCTGCGGAGGAATCTCAGGAAAAGCCACATTGTCACCACTGCCAGCAGGAATGGAATAAGGCCGGTGGTTATGACGGCCGGCACCTTCGGAAGAAGGGCTTCGGGATCAGGAAGAAGCTCACTCAGTGCAATGAAGATCATTGTCATTATTATGCCTGCTATTGCGGTCATCTTTGCCGAGCTGATGCCTTTTCGGGAGAGGAACCATACCCCCTGGTTGTTGTCATTGCTCTTCACATAGGGCATCCCTGCAGCTGCAGCCAGCACCGTGACAGGCATGATGAAGACCGCAAATAATGGGTGGAAGTGAATGAGCAACTCCTGCAGTCCCATGAAGTACCATGGCGCCTTGGCGGGATTGGGGCTGAACGCAGGGTTAGCGCGCTCCCGCAGGGGTGCGTCAAGGAGGCTGCTTATCATAAAAATCACGGCGAGCAGAGTGATCGCCACCACGAATTCCCTGTTGACAAGATGAGGCCGGGTGCTCACCATCGGGCTCTCTTTGTCTTCCTGCGTCACTATTACGCCCCTGGAGCGACGAATCCTCCAGAAGTGCCAGGCCATCAGGGCTATTATCATCAGTGGGATAACACCAATATAAAAATTAAAAAAATTAATAAATACAAA
>CAZVLJ010000143.1:0-3522 GCA_964627825.1 uncultured Rikenella sp.
GGTGATGTGAATCTTCCGGTTGCAGCTGGTCAGTCGGCTGTTATTGCCTTCCGCTATACTGGCAGCAATACTGAAAGTACCTCATACAGAATTGATAATATCACTGTCTCTACAGCAAAGTAAACCTTTATGAATATGACACTTAAACCCATCATAAACCTGTCCGTTGCCACAGCTATCATCTTATTGGCATCATGCAGTCGTGAGCCGGTGCCCCCGCCGGAACCGGAGGTGGAATATATCACTATTGAACAGCTCCGGTCAATGAATACACAGGGCATTACTACAGTTGATACCCTTGTTTATATCCAGGGCATAATCACTCTGACACCTGAGCTGGGTAACATACCTGCCTTCGTGGCCTATATCCAGGACTCCACCGCAGGAATCTGCGTGACAGTTACCGGGAACAACACCTTCTCGCGCGATTCAGAGGTAAAGATCATGTGCCGTGGTGTCTCATTCACCACCTACAACGGACTGCTTCAGTTCGGTGACATCAGCATAGCTGACCAGACCACACTCGTCAGCCTCACCCCGCCGGCACTGGAACCTGAGACAGTTACAATCTCAGATATTCTCTCAGGAGACTTTCAGGCTGAATATGTAAAAATTGAAGCTGTACAATTTGATGATCCTGGCACCTATTCAGGAGAAAACATACTGACCGACTGCAGTGACGAACTTGAGGTCTACACCCGCTCTGACGCCACTTTTTCATCGGAGACACTGCCCACGGGTAACGGTTATATAAAAGGTGTAATCTCAGAATTTAACGGCGTGCAACTGCTGCTCAGAGACGACACCGAGCACGGAATGACAGGCGACAGGTGCGGAGGAGCCGGTAATGTCTACCTGACAGAAGATTTCTCAACCCTGGTGAAATATGCTGACGTCAGTACCCTGACGGGCTGGAAGACTTACCCCGAGGCAGGGACGAAAACATGGTACGGTAACGAGCTCTACTCACGCAAGTGGGTGCAGGCCACCGCCCATGACTCCGGTGAGGCGTCAGTAATATCCTGGATGATAGCGCCTGTCATCGATCTGACCATGGCCACACAGCCTTACCTCGTGTTCGAGAGCGCAGACGGCTATGATAACGGGGCTACAATGAAACTGCTGATGTCAACCGACTATGACGGTTCTGCAACACCCTGGAACTTCACCTGGACAGAGAAAAACTATAACCTGCCAACATCCAGTTCTATAGGATTCAGCCAGTTTGCCGGCTCCGGTGAGATAGACCTGTCAGCATATAAGGGAGGCCAGGTCTGGATTGCATGGGTCTATGACGGCGGCACCGACCGCACAACCACATGGGAGGTTGACAACATCCTCGTGGCGGAGAAATGACGAAAAGCAGCCTCACGGTCTTTTTAATATTCTGCTTTGCTGAAACAATAGCAGGTCAGGCGCCGGAAGGTTACTACAATAGCACAACAGGGCTCACGGGAAAGGCACTTCAGGAGTCGTTGCATGATATTATTGATGGTCATACTCAACTGGAATACAGCGCTCTGTGGCAGTGCTTTTCAACAACAGATATCAGATCTGACGGAGTGACAATATGGGATATCTATTCCGACATCCCCGGGGGAACACCGGCCTATACGTTTACAATTTTTACGAAGCAGTGCGGCACCTACCAGAAGGAGGGCGACTGCTACAACAGGGAGCACACCTTCCCGAAAAGCTGGTTCAATGATGCTCCGCCAATGTCCACTGACCTGTTTCATATCTACCCCACCGATGGATGGGTTAACAACAAGAGAGGCAACATGCCATACGGCGAAACGAACAGCCCTTCCTGGACATCCACCAACGGCAGCATGGTGGGCCCCTGTTCTGTGCAGGGTTACACCGGCAATGTCTTTGAGCCGATAGACGAGTACAAGGGCGACCTCGCCCGTACTTATTTCTATGTTGCCACACGTTACTATGGTGAGGACAGCCAGTGGCCCGGCAGCGACATGACCACCGGTGCACAGCCCAAACCATGGGCGCTGACGATGCTGCTCGAATGGCACAGGGCCGATGGTGTCAGCGACAGGGAGCGTGACCGCAACAACGAGGTCTACAAATACCAGGGCAATCGCAATCCTTTCATCGACAACCCGCTGTTCGCTGAAAAGATATGGGGTACACTGAACCATGTTGAAAAGACAGCAGAAAACCAGGTATCAATGACCATCTACCCCAACCCGGCAGGAAACTACTTACATGTGAGCATCTCCGGATATGCATGCAGCGGAACGCCATTATACATTTATGATTCGGGCGGATGTCTGGTGATGACCGCAATGGTTGAGGACAGTATTACAACCATCAGCACTGAAGGGCTTGCCTCCGGCATCTACTTCCTGAGTGTGGCATGTGAAGGGCAGGCTACTGCAGGGGCGTTCGTAGTTACCGGCAGGCAATAGAAACAAACCATGACCTCGTTTCATTCCGGGTCTCTCTTGTTCTTAAGCTTATAAAAAGTCCTGACAGCCTTCCAGGTCTGTTTTCCCACCTGCACTTTTCTTCAATCGCAGTGCGAAGCCGCCCGCGCTCATCATGAGAAAAAGTATGCAAACCAAAAGTATAAAATTACAAATCTGTTTAATTCGGGTTTTACAGATTTCCTAACTTTGTTACCGATTGGGGAAAAACTTAATCCTTTTAATGCAATGAATGAACAGACCAAGAACCAGGAGTGTTGTCCTGAATTCCACGCGGATAGATGGGATGAAAAGACCTTCATCTGGGACAACAAGAAATTTGTAAAAGATTCCCTTCCTACACTGTTCCACATTCCATTCCCACCGATGATAGCAAAGAAAATCACCGGGATGTGGAAGTCAGTTGAATTATCCGGATCAGCATCTCCGGATAAGGCAGAGACATTGGTATTATTCCATGATCCATCAGCCTTCAGATCGGATATCCTTATCTCGGTGGAGAAAGATGTCCCTGATGAAAAGAACGTTGCAATCTCCGGAACTTTTGTAAGCAAGACATTCGACGGAGGTTACAACGCAATTCCAAAATTTATCAGGGTAATGGATCAATACCTGTCAGAAACCGGTAAAAAGGCGAAAGACTATTATGTCCACTACGCCTACTGTCCGAAATGTGCCAAAAAATTCGGGCATAATTACATGATCCTTTTCGCCGAAGTGCAAAATAACTGAACAGCCGGCATAAGGATTTAAAGACTTATCATTTGCAATATCTTTTACTGGCCTCCAATTGCCAAAATTCAACTTTCTCCCCGGCTCATTGTTTTAATATTATTATGTTATTACAATGACCGAAAAATCATTTGCCATAGAGGGGATGAACTGCGCATCATGCGCAGCACATGTGGAGAAAGCCGCAGCAAAGGTGGAGGGCATAACCTTTGCCAGTGTCAACCTGGCCACGGAACGACTGACCATATCCTATGATGAGCGCAAGGCTGATTTCAGTAAGCTGCTGGAAGCGGTAGACAAAGCCGGATACAAAGCCGTCGACGACGAGAAGGAACGACTCGCGGCG
>CAZVLJ010000144.1:0-3444 GCA_964627825.1 uncultured Rikenella sp.
TCCGTATGCAATTGTCATTGATTCTGACCAATCTGTAGTCAGTTACAACAACGGTATTATTTTTTGAATCGGACACTTAATGTCGGGATTACGAGTATGCCGGACTGTGATTCAGGCGTCCCGCTCCTCTGATTTCTTCCGACCTTTAAACAGAAAGGGCGACTCATAATGTAATTTGACACCCGCTTTTAACTAATTATCAACTTCTTAACCATCAATAGGAAGCGAGGGCAAACCGGAAAAGGTGCGAACCACACCCTGTTTGGTGGAGCCATTAAGGCCCCGTGTAGAGGGCAGACAAACAGGGGGTGGTTGTCTTTTCCGACCTCCTTTTCTTTGGTTCATTTCTTTTGCTCCTCCAAAAGAAATGAACAGTAATCCCAAAAGAAAAAGGGTGCCCTTTTGAGACACCCTCAGCGAAGGTGCCGGGATGCGGGAAAGCGGATTCGAGCCCCGGCCAGAAAAAGCGAAGCCGGCATTTCTGCCGGCTCCTGTTGACCCACAGGGGCTCGAACCCCGACTCTTCTGAACCACGCAATGGCCCCAAAATGCTAATTGTTATGCCGCTTCTATTGTCTTCCGGATCAAAATCATTCAAAGAGCACCCAGATGTCTTAGAATGATTCATTCAGTAAAATAATAGACGGTGAAATACGTTCAAAAGAGAAACTGTCTCATTATTTTAAACATAACAGATTAGCGAGTTACCTGCAAAACCACACGGAGTAGTTGTGTGTATAATTCAACAGGTTAGTTAAATATCAGAGTATAATTTGTGTTTTGTTTAACTTTTAAGTAACAATAACTAATTCGTTTACCATGAAGAAAATTGTAATTCTATCCATTTCAATCGCATTCTCAATGTGCATATATGCGCAGAATATTGACAAAGAAAAGATCACTTTTAATTACTTGAGAAATCCTTTGGAGAGATTAGACAGCTCTTTAAAGAATTACATCATTGAGGTTGAAGTGTCGTGGAGTGAAAAAGAAAAACAGAAAGAAATTGATTATCAAGCTGAACTTGCCAGGGCAGAAGAAGAATACAATGCTGCATTGGAAAAATACAACAGCAAATCCTTTGGATCCAAACTGGCTGAGAAGGCTTTGCTTGGAGACAATAAACCAGTAAAGAGGATGGTTGAGAAGCCTTACATTATTCCTCAGCCGGATATACCCAGTATAGTATCATCCATTTCACTTGACGGATTTGGGCAGGGCAATGATAATGCCGTTATAATAAAGGTTGTCTATCATGATATTTATGTTGGTACCCCGGTAGACAAAGAGATTGTCAAAGATGAGGCAGCTTATCGGGTCCGCACCACTACGATTAAACAACCTGTTGAGTACTCGCTGATTACACCAGACGGGAAAGTGGTTTATAATGAAGTAATTGAGTATTCTGCTAACGATTTTACTATTAAGTCAAAAGAGATTAAAGCAGGTGACGAATGGAATAAATTTGTCAGGGACGAATGGGATGAGTATCTGCGTTCTCAACTAATGGGGTATTACAGAAGAATATGCCTGGATATAAGTAACTCACTCAACAACAGGTTCGGTTACTCAAAAGTTGAAAGGACGACCACTCTATTTATGGGGAGCGGGAAAAACTATACATATGAAACTCATTTACTGGCTCTGAGAAAGGCGCAAAGAGCTTATGAAGTGTTATTTACAGACAGGAACGAAGCTGTTGCAAAACTTAAGGAAGCTATTGAAATTTGGAAAAAAGAGCTTGAAGAATCGAACCCGGCAGATAAAAAATCGAGAATCAACGGAGAAATATCCCAGGCATTAATTATAAATATAGCAGGGGCAGAAGCATTAATTGGTGATTATGAGAGTGCAATAGATCATTGCGATAAGATTGACCTGATGGCCGATGCTAAAAGGAAATACACGAAAGAGGTTGAGGACCTGCGAGAACTTGTTAAGGATGAAAAACTAAGAAACAAAAAAGAATAAGTCCTGGTAAAGTATGCCGGGGTAGCGAGGAGGCTGGCTGCAGGGCTGGCTTCTCCCCTCTAGAGCCATCATCAATCTCCAACAAAAAAGCCCGATGGGCTTTTTTAGCGAAGGGGCCGGGATGCGGGAAAGCGGGTTCGAGCCCCGGCCAGAATCGAGTAGGAGGAAAATGAAATAGGTTTCCTCCTATTTCATTTTCCGACCTCTCACACCACCGTACGTACGGGTCTCGTATACGGCGGTTCCCTAAGATACAACATTCACTTTATTGTAGTAGTCCGACAAGAAGACGAAGCCAGAATGACGAAGACGGTCAGAAGTAATGGTGATAGACATAATATGGCTATTCGCAATGCGCCAATAACGAGCCTGTGTAGATTTTTGTGTAAACGAGTAGCTGCCGGGTTTAAAGAACGCCACATCTGTCTTCAAATTTAATGATAAATTGATTTATAACCGAGCCCCAGTCCCGGATTGGCATGGTCCATCTTTTCTCTACATTTGCAATCGCCAGATATACAGCCTTTAAAGCCGCCTGATCATCAGGAAAGACCGTTTTTGCTTTGGTGTATTTCCTAATAGTGCTGTTCAGGCTCTCGATGGCGTTTGTAGTGTAGATGATCCTGCGGATCTCCCCGGGGTAATCAAAATAAGCCGTAAGCTCGTCCCAGTTGTCTCGCCAAGATTTGATGGCATAAGCGTATTTGCTGCCCCATTTGTGAGCAAATTCCTCAAGGGCATCATACGCCATCTCACGGTTGATTGCTCCGTAGACGTTCTTTAAATCAGCCACGAACTGCTTACGGTCTTTCCAAACGACATACCTGGTAGAGTTACGTATCTGATGAACCACACAAAGCTGAGTAATCGCCTGAGGGAAGGCAGATTTGATTGCCTGCCTGATACCGGTGAGATTATCAGTACTGGCAATAAGGATGTCTTTTACTCCGCGGGCTTTGATTTCCGTGAGAACATTAAGCCAGAAGGACGCACTTTCGGTCTCACTGATCCACATGCCCAGAACCTCCTTATGACCGGTTTGCTTCAGTCCGATCATCAGGTAGATGGTCTTACTCTGCACCTTGCCGTTTTGCCTTACCTTAAACACGATGCCGTCCATCCAGACAACAAAGTACACAGGATCAAGCGGTCGCTGCTGCCACTCCTTGATGTCTTCAAGAACAGCACTGGTGATGTTGGAGATTGATCCTTCACTGACCTCCACACCGTAGATATCCTTGATAGTAGCCTCTATATCACGTGTAGTCATGCCCCTGGAGTACATCGTTATAATGGCATGTTCAATCTTTGCTGACATGCGCTCATGTTTGGGTACAACCACCGGATCAAAGGTCGCATTTCGGTCACGGGGAACTTCCAGAGGAACTTCACCAAGGTTGGTCTTGAGCGTTTTACGGCTGAAGCCATTACGGCTGTTGCCACTGTTTTTGCCCGCAGGATCATGCTTGGGAT
>CAZVLJ010000145.1:0-3425 GCA_964627825.1 uncultured Rikenella sp.
AGGACAGATCGACTCTTTGGAAATACGTTCCTTGAGTATCTGACAGATTTGGGACAATCAATAAACCTGAATATTCGTGGACAGATAGGTATAGACACTTACACACAGGCCAGTGAAACTATTTGGGGCCTTGGGCATAAAGGATCTGATCCCGCCAATTCATATGTTGGTGAAGAGCATTACAGGTTTACCAATACCAACGCAATAGGAACAGCAAATCTTAACTGGAAGATTACAGGCAATCAAACAGCATTATTATTGCTTGGTGCAGAGTATAATGATAATAAAAGTAAAAATGTTGAAGCCAACGGTACAGGTCTGAATTTTGGTGAATGGCAACATGTTAATAATACAGCTACTCCTTCCAAATCTGAGAGTAAAGGATGGAGCAGGACAGTTGGTTTCTTTGGTCAGTTGAGCTGGGATTATAAATCTCTTCTGTTCTTAGGGGCTACCGGACGTTATGACATTGTTTCCACAATGCCGTCAGCTAACCGTGGATTCTTTTATCCTTCGTTCAGTGCAAGTTTTGTTCCTACTTCTTTGGCTGCATTGGCAGATCTTAATTGGTTGTCATATGCAAAAGTCAGAGCATCTTATGCTGAGGTTGGACAGGCTGGAAGCTATTATGAACCCTATTACTCAGCAGTATCAGGATATTCCAATGGTTGGTATGCTACCAATTCAATTTCAATCCCTTATAATGGTGCAAGTGCTTATGCTCCGGGATCGACCTTATACGATGCAAATCTTAAACCGCAGAATACCCGGTCATATGAACTGGGTCTGGACCTGTCATTCTTCAATAACCGGTTTGGTTTTGAATATACCTATTCAAAACAGAACGTAAAAGATCAGATCTTTTCTGTTCCACTTGCCGGATCAACAGGAGCCAGCAGTCTAGTAACCAATGCCGGACGTCTAAGTACAGACGTAAATGAGTTAGTGGTTAACATTGTCCCTGTCGAAGCCGGAGGTTTCAGATGGGATATGCATTTTAACTTCATGAAAATGGTCAATATAGTTGAAGAGCTTGCAGAAGGAGTTGAAAGCATATTCCTGGGCGGATTTGTAACTCCACAGGTTCGTGCAAGTGTAGGCGATACATATCCTGTGATTTATGGTTCATCATTTGCAAGAGATGACAATGGTAATATTCTGGTTGTTGACGATCCTTCAAGTCCTTACCACGGTATGCCGCAAACAGGAGTTCCCGGGATTATCGGAGAAGTAACTCCTGATTTTATTCTTGGAGCCAACAATACGTTTAGATTCAAGAACATTTCTCTTAGTTCTTCCTTTGAGTGGAAACAGGGAGGAAGCATGTATTCAGGAGATAATGGTTTAATGATGTATACCTATGGTGTGGTAACACAAACCGAAAACAGGGAAGAAACATTTGTATATGATGGTTATAAGCCCGATGGAACCCCGAATGACATTGTAAGGGGTGGTCCTAATGATCCCGGAGCATACCAGACTCTTTTTGATAATGTATTAGGAGATATTGATGAAGCATTCATATTTGACAATTCCTTTATTAAGCTTCGGGATGTCTCGTTAAAATATGCTTTACCAACCCGGATTCTGAATAAGGCTAATATTTCGGCGTCAGTGTTTGCACGAAATATTCTGATATGGACTGCACTGCCCAATCTTGACCCTGAATCATCAAATGGTGCTGGTAACGCGATGGGTGGCTTTAACCGTTTCTCACTGCCACAGACTACAAGCTATGGTTTTGGTTTGGATATAACATTTTAATAACTGCTAAAAGAAGATATTATGAAAAAGTTATTATATATATTTCTGGCAGTGATAGTAATGCTATTACCATCATGTACAGAAGAAATAATGGATGAGATTAACTTCAATCCGAATAACCCGACAGATGTGTCATCCCGTTTGACTCTGTCTGATAATATGATTGAGCTGGGAGTAACAGGCGTTGGAGGAAGTATGATGTTCTATGCCTCTGTTTATATTGAGCATACAGTTGGTGATCATGCTCAGCATCTGAGCGCTGAGATTCGTTCTGCAGAACCTATTTCTGCCACTACCTATAATAATGACTGGAATACTATTTACAATTCTCTCTGGGCTTTACGGAAGGTAATTGACAGATGTTCCGAAGGTGGAAAAGAAGAGGGAGCATGGCATAACCTTGGAAGAGCACAACTTCTTTCAGCCTATTACCTGGCAATATTAGCAGATGGTTGGGGAGATACTCCCTGGGAAGAAGCACTTGATCCCAGTACCTACATGCAGCCTCAATTAAGCTCTCAGGAAGTGATTTATAATGATGTTTTCCAGTTCATTGATGATGCAATTGCGAATTTCCAAAAGGACGATCTAACTAACATGGGATCACAGGATGTATTCTACGACGGAGATGTTGACTCATGGTTAAAGTTTGCCTATGCATTAAAAGCCAGGTACCTGCTGAGGCTGTCTCATAAAGCTCCAAACTATAGCGAGGTTATTGCAGCAGCAGCTAATTCTTTCACTGGCATTGCAGATCAGTGTTTGCTCACTTTTGATGGGACCTCATCTCAAACAGCTGCATGGTACAGAATGTTAAAGGACAGAAATTCGCATGCTGCAAGTCTGAGTTTTCATGAAAAGTTGTTGTCAAGAGATGATCCAAGAGATACCATATATTTTATACCCAATCCGGAAGGTGATGGTAGTCTTGTTTTTGCTGAAAATGGTTCCAACGTTGACATTCAGGCTCTATACGGAATCTCCGGTTTGAGCGTACCAGATGCACCAACTTATATTTTCAGCTATCATGAACTTGAATTTATCAAAGCTGAAGCTTATGTGAGACTGGGAGGAGCAGCAAATCTGGCCCTGGCAAAGACAGCTCTTCAAAAAGCAATTTCTGCTGCATTTCAAAAACCAAATGTTGGTTTAACCGCAGATGATGCAGCAGCTTACTTCACTGCTCATGTTGAAGCATTGTTTGACGCAAATCCGTTAAGTGAGGTGATGAATCAAAAGTATATTGCTTTTTACGAAGAGGAAGCTCTTGAAGCATACAGTGATATTCGCAGGCTGGAAGCTATGGGAGACGATGTAATTGAACTAAAGAATCCCTATAATCTAACTATAGGATTCCCGCAAAGATTCACCTATGGTTCTTCTGATGTTACTACTAATCCGAATGTTGCAGCAGCCTACGGAAACGGAAGCTATGTCTACACGGAGAAAGTTTGGTGGGCTGGCGGAACCAGATAATATATTTTAACGAAAAAAATAGATATTATCATGAAAAATATTATTAGACTCTTAACATTGATAATCATATTAGGCTTCACTCTTACTGGGTGTGAGACCAAATTTGATGATCCTGCCGGAGCACGTAGTTTGATTAAAGCGACTCCTGTGATCGAGAACCTGGATCCTTCTATTTTCCTGGCAGC
>CAZVLJ010000146.1:0-3391 GCA_964627825.1 uncultured Rikenella sp.
TTTTTAATAATTTGCGGTATTAATTTTCTGGTGGAACCTATTAAAATAAGTTAAGTCTAGGGATTAAGGTTTTATCGGATTATTTTTGTTAAGATATGAAGCGCTCATACATAGTACTTCTGGCTGTATTTTTTTTCCTGGCCATTTCCGCGCTGGTGATCATCCAGTTCCGCTGGATCAACAACGTGGTGAGCGCAGAGGATCAGGAGTTCAGGTTCGGAGTCAATGAGGCACTGAAAGAGGTGGTGGCAGAGCTGGAAGAAGCGGAGACCTACAAACGGATAATAGGAGAGATCAACCCGAAACCCGAACCGGCAGGGATAGAGGAACCGCCGGATCTGTCAGACCAGCAGTCAGCCGAATCAAAACTGCTGGAGAAGTACGGCTTTGATCCTGACGTACGGTCCGTGATAATCAGCAGAGCCGGATACACCTATCTGCTCGACTCGGAGAGCCTGGAGCCGGAATCATTGTTCGATGAGACTGAGCCGGAAGAGCAGATACTTTCTGCCGGAGCAACGGCACGAATGACCAACAAGATAATCTCAATAGAGAACATTGTCAGCCGTATTCTTCATGAGACCCCCCCACTGCGCGACAGATTCACACCGGAAGAGATAAATACGCACATACGTAAATCACTTGATGCCGTGGGTATCCATCTCGACTATGAATGTGCTGTCAGGGGCGCCTTTGGTGATATCATCTTCCGTACGCACGGCTATACCGAAGGAACAGGGGCCAACAAGTACCTGCGCCAGCTCTTCCCAAATGACCCGGTACCGGGAAATAACATCCTTACAATCTACTTCCCGAAAGAGGAAGAGTACAAGTTCAGCCAGATAGCTTTTATGGCCATCTCCTCAATGCTGATAGTCTTTCTTCTCATTATCCTGGCCACAGGCACATTCATTGTAATATTCCGCCAGAAGAGGCTTTCGGAGATAAGAAGTGACTTTATCAACAACATGACCCATGAGCTGAAAACGCCCATTGCCACCATATCCCTGGCCTCGCAGATGATGGCTGATGAGAGCATTCCGGATGGCTCACGCAACACACAGGGACTGGCCACAGTTATCAGTGAAGAGAGCAACAGGCTGAAGGTGTTGGTTGAGAGGGTATTGCAGACAGCCATCTTTGAAAAAGCCAAACTGGAGCTGGACAAACAGAAGATTGATCTGCATGCAATAATATTACGCGCCGTGGATGCCTTCAGGCTGCAGGTGACCGGGCGGGGAGGAACCATTTCAACCTTCCTCGATGCTTCCGATCCCATAGTTACAGCTGATGAGACCAACTTCTTCAACGTGCTTCTCAACCTGATAGACAATGCCCTGAAATATACAATCGCCACCCCTGAGATAACAATCACAACTGCAGCATGGTACAAGGGCATTACAATTACAGTATCTGATAACGGAATTGGCATCCCGAGAGAACATCTGAACCACATCTTCGAAAAATTCTATCGTGTTCCGGCCGGAAATACGCATAACATAAAAGGATTCGGGCTGGGACTCAGCTATGTAAAGAAGATAGTTGAAGAGCATTACGGCACTATTAAGGTAGAGAGCCAGACAGACAAAGGAACCAAAATAATAATACATCTTCCGAAAGAACAGCCAAAATGAAAACTGCATGAGCAGTAACTCACAAAAATATTTGATTATAATCTTCATGCAGATTCTGTTCGATCAATAAAAAATAATATATAAGCCAATGAAAAAGGTTAGCATCCTGCTTGCAGAAGACGATCCCAATCTTGGGAAATTACTAAAAGATTACCTCCTTGCCAGGGAGTATGAGGCAACGCTGGTTACTGACGGCGCCCAGGCAATGAAGATCTTCAGGAAAGAGAAATTTCAAATCTGCCTGCTTGACGTTATGATGCCGGAGCTTGACGGTTTTGCCCTTGCCAAAGGAATTAGGGAGATTGACCCTGATATTCCCATCATCTTCCTGACTGCGAAAAACCTCAAGCAGGATGTGATAGAAGGATTCAAATCCGGTGCTGACGATTACATCACAAAGCCGTTCTCCATGGAAGAGCTGATCTATCGTATAGAGGCCATACTGAGGCGATCGGTGAAGAAGCCGGCAGACACTTCCGCTGCGGTCTATTCAATTGGCAAGTTCACCTTTGACGTTACGCGGCAACTGCTCACCTGGCAGGATCAGTCGCGCAAGCTCACCACAAAAGAGTCTGAACTGCTTGAGCTGCTCTGCCGTCACAAGAATGAGGTGCTGGAACGTAATTTCGCCCTCAAGTCAATCTGGATTGATGACAACTATTTCAATGCGAGGAGCATGGATGTATATATCACAAAGCTGCGCAAGTATCTTAGCCGCGATGAGAACGTGGAGATACTGAATATCCACGGTAAAGGTTACAAGCTGCTGTGTTGATAATACAATACCCCGCCGGCATTATCCGAACGGGGTATGAGTACAGGTTAGTTTCAGGGTCTTTTGACAAGTAAAAATTTCTTCCCTCCAGAGCCCAACGAAACGCTAAGTTAGCATAATTTCCTTATTCACAATAGCAGCTGGCAATACTTTTTAAGTCAATCGAGTTTGAGAACTGCCAGGAATGCCTGTTGTGGCACCTCCACATTGCCAATCTGGCGCATCCTCTTTTTGCCTTTCTTCTGCTTCTCAAGGAGTTTCCTCTTCCTGGTAATGTCACCGCCGTAGCATTTGGCCGTTACATCCTTTCGAACGGCCTTGACCGTTTCACGGGCTATGATCTTGGCACCAATGGCAGCCTGGATGGCAATATCAAACTGCTGTCTGGGTATCAGTTCACGCAGTTTTTCACACATTCGGCGACCGAAGTCATAGGCATGACCCCTGTGAATCAATGTTGAAAGCGCATCAACCATCTCGCCGTTCAGGAGTATATCAAGTCTGACAAGATCAGCTTTCTTGTAACCGGTGATATGATAGTCAAATGATGCATATCCCTTCGAGATGCTTTTCAGCTTGTCATAGAAATCAAAAACTATCTCAGCGAGCGGCATGTCAAATGTTACCTCTACCCGGTCACTGGTGAGGTAAACCTGGTTCTTCATTGTCCCGCGCTTGTCTATGCACAGCTTGAGTATGGCGCCAAGGTATTCTGATTTCGAGATCACCTGGGCATAGATGTACGGCTCCTCTATCTCATCAATTGTTGTAGAGGGAGGCATTCCGGATGGATTGTGAACGTCTATCACCTCGCCCTTTGTGGTCAGCACCCTGAAGGAGACGTTTGGCACGGTGGTGATGACGTCCATATCAAACTCCCTGTCCAGCCGCTCCTGTATTATCTCCATGTGCAGCAGTCCCAGGAATCCGCACCTGAAGCCGAAGCCGAGGGCGGCGGAAGACTCCGGCACGAAGGTCAGTG
>CAZVLJ010000147.1:0-3238 GCA_964627825.1 uncultured Rikenella sp.
GCTAACGTTCGGCGGTATGTGGCGTTGCCGCAGAGTCGCGGTGGCGCGTGTTTTTGCACTCGTGGTGCGATGCAGGGTTAAGCGGTTATTACTTTATTCTCGCGTTGGCAAAAACCGTGACACCAGGAGGGAGTCCCCGGCGGTGCCGGGGCGGCCTGTGCCGCTGTACACCAAACGGTCCTCTTTGGTTAGAAAGTTCTCGCGGCACAGAAGGCAATGCCATATACCGACCTGTTATGCCTAGTTGTCTTTAATTGAGAAAATCCATGACCACATTTAATCTGAATTGAGAAGCTGACGAGATTAATGGATCCTTGTCAACGTTAAAGACAATCATGTCACCATCAATTTCTTTACGTTTCAAAATGGTTTGACGACCATCAGAACTTTTGAAGACCATATACTCATTGCTGCATTGTAAATTCTTGATCTTTACAGAATCGAGAACCTCTGCTGCTAAACCTGGGTACCAAGTCAAATCGGCCACAATCTCATTATAGGTCTCTTCATCATATTTGGCCTGCATTTCACTTATTTCAATACTATCTGGAAACAAGAACATGACAGCATTTTCATTTATAACCATTGAATTTTCTGGTAGGGATTGATTAATCGTTGTTTCGGTTGCCTGGACCATCGGTTGAGTAATCTTCTGGTTATTTGAGGATTTGTTATTATTACAACCACAAACGAAAATGATTACGACAAATGTCATTATGGTTCTCATATTTATGGCTTTGTGTAGTGTTTGACAATTAGGCATAACGTTCGGCGGTATGTGGCGTTGGCGCAGAGTCGCGGTGGCGCGTGTTTTTGCACTCGTGGTGCGAAGCAGGGTTATGCGGTTATTACTTTATTCTCGCGTTGGCAAAAACCGTGACACCAGGAGGGAGTGCCCCGCGGGAGCGGGGCCAGCGGGCTGGTTTTTGCCCGGCGGCTTCAGCCGCTAAGCCGGGCCGATAAAGCACCAACTGGTTTTGGTGTGCCAGTCTGACGGACCGGCGCGCAAAAACCAGTCGAAGCCAATGACATATACCGACCTGTTAGGCTTAGTGCTTTTTAAATTTCAACAGTTAGCTTCAAGTGCCCACCTAGACCCTCTTGAATAATTCTCATTAGGGTTGAAAGTCGGATATCTGATGCATCATTTTCAATTCGCGAAATATACGTCTTTGTAGTCCCGCATTTTTTTGCTAACTGTTCTTGGGTTAGCTTCTGTTGTTTACGCATTTCTTGAAGAATGACACCAAGCTTGAAAGCTTCGAATTCTTGCTCGAATTTGTCCCTTGAAGGTGTACCTATCTTGCCATAATCCTTGTCAAGATGTTCTTCAAATGTTACTATTTTATTCTTTGTCTTCATAATACTCTTTTTTTAATCTTAATGCCCTGTCAATTTCAGTCTTAGGCGTTTTTTGGGTTTTTTTCTGAAACCCATTGAGAACGATTACAAGTCGATCTCTATCAAAGAAGCAGAATATTCTAAAAATGTTGTTGCCTAGACTAACTCGTATTTCATATAAATCTGTTTCCTCAATATGTTTGAGGTATTGTTGCGGAATAATTTCCAGGTGCTTAAGCAATCCGATAGTCCATGTTATTTTCTTTCTGACCTTTATTGATTGCTTATAATAGAAATCCCAGAAGAAATCTCCGTAAAATATTACCTCTCTAATTTGATTTCCATTCATTCTGCAAAGTTAGCTAATTAGGTAACATTTCCAAACAATCTTGGGATATTATTTTGAGCTTTTGGATAAACGTGAGGCATTAAGCCTAACGTTTGGCGGTATATTACGTTTGCGTGCCCCGACCATTTGGGAGGGGATGGCGTGGTTTTTGCCTGTACGGCGCACGCAAAAACTTGTTTTCGAATTCTTATTTATCCCGCCGTTTTTGTTTATCTAGGTAATCAGAAATTATCGTTTTTGCACTTATTGTTCGAGGAGGATTAGCAAAAACCATGACAAGCACATGGAATATACCGACCTGTTAGGAACTGTAGCGGCTTATTAATCTTAATCAGAGACAGAAAAGATCTCACTTGAGTGCAGTTGAACAGGTTACTATATCTACTCGCCCAGCCGCTACATATCCCATGAAGCGGAGGGGTGCAGTTGAGTTGGGGTGATTCGCGAGTCGTGCTAGAATGGTTTTAAATGTTCTCTAAGTTCCTAACAGTCTAAGTTACGGCGTGGTGGCGAGGGAGCTTGAAGCGAGACGTTCAGCCGGCCCCCTAATTTATTACAATTAGGGCTTGGTGAATAAGTCGATTCTTTTCATGCCTTTATTTCTGTTCTTTCGCTCACCAAGTTGAGTCTGGCCAGAATAAATTGCTCAAATAGGGTATCTAAAATTGAGAACAAAAAGTTCTTACTGAACTTTACCAGGTTCATCACAAAGAAGATGGCGGCAATCCAACTTTCAGATGTCCTTGCGGCTCTTGCTCTGACCTTACTGAGGTTATAACCATTCTTGCCCTGACCAAATTTGCCTTCTACCTCATTGCGCATCCCTTGTTCCTTGAGGAACTTCCGTTTTTGATAAGCTGTCTGACTTTTAGCCGAAGGCCTGCCCAATGGCTTGCCCGAGTACCGGACACCCAACTCTTTCAACCATTGCCGGTTTTCCCGGTTGCCATATATCTTGTCGGTGATCACAACTTTAGGATAATATCCGTTAAGCCGCTTGTAATCTTCTACCTGCTTCTTCAAATCAGTACCTTCATTGTAGGCTTCCCAGCTAAGGGTATTGATCCGCGCATATCCGTTTTGTATGCTGACACCCAGCTTCGCACCAAATTCAACATTGGCTTTGTCTTTGCCCCTTACTATTGGCCTGACGTGGGGCTGGTAAATATTTACTATCCGGTTTTCAACGCTGTGCGTATGATCTTTATACATCTTCTCCTGCTGATCATATACATTTTGTATCACCCAGTAGATCTTCTGATCCCTCGATACAAGCGGAAAACCGGCTCCCGGGGCCCGATCCAGCAGACGATTAATACTTTTGAGGTTACGCCTCAGGTAACGCAGCTGCTGACCGATTGCCTTACGCACCTCATGTCTGGTCTTGTTTTTCTTCTTGGCTACATTCAAATACTGTTTCCTCGCCAGCCGCCGGTAGGTGCGAGGTTTTTCCTTAACCCCCATAGACTGACAAAGCTCATCTATGATCCTCTCACTCTCCTGTCGGCTTCTGGCGATCAACCCAAGATCCGTCGGGTAAGCAATCAT
>CAZVLJ010000148.1:0-3218 GCA_964627825.1 uncultured Rikenella sp.
GTCGGATAGCTCCAGGAGCTCGCGGCTTATGCCCCTCTCCTCTGAGCCGAGGATCACCACCAGCGGTCCTGTCATGGCGGCATCGCTGACCTGTTTTTCGGCTTTCTCTGTGGCTGCAACGGCTTTGAGTCCCGACTCCCTGAGCCAGGTGAGGCATTTTGTCAGGCTCTTCACCCTGCACACCGGGAAGGTGCTGAGTGCTCCGGCTGATGCCTTGACCGCATCAGGGGATATTCTGGCCGAATTCTTTTCAGGAATGATGACAGCGTGTGCCCCGAAGCAGAGGGCAGACCGCACTATAGCCCCGAAGTTACGCACATCGCTGACGCCGTCGAGCATCAGCAGGAGGGGATCGCCTCCCTCCTCAAAGATACGGGGCACAATGTTCTCTATATTCTGAAACTCAATTGCCGAGAGCCATGCTATCACACCCTGATGGTTCTTACGGGTAATATAGTCGAGCTTCTCCTGCGGCACCACCTGCCAGGGGATGGCATACTCGTTCACCACCTGCATCAGCTCGTGATACAGTCCTCCGCGCAGTCCCCGGCGCACCAGTACGCGATCTATCTGCCTGCCTCCCCTGATGACCTCCATCACGGGGTGCATGCCAAAAATGAATTCCTTTTCGCTGTGCATCATAAATGTTCCCGAATTATTCCGGACATGATTATCCTTTCGTTCTGAGTCATTGCCTCAACGGGCCAGTCATGGCGGCATCGCTGCCGGAAGTGGAATCTGATTATCCTTTCGCTCTGCGTCATTGCCTCAATACACCTCTCATTGCAACTCCTGCGGGTTATCGAGCCTGAACACCTTGCCCTCGCGCCACCTGGCCACCGCAATATCCCAGTAGCTCACAGGGGTTCCGGCACGATTCAGAACAAAATCGTTCTCAGAAAAAATATTCTTCGCTTTGCGGAAATTGAACCACAGGTACTGGTCCTCATAGGTATATCGGGAGCCCCAGCGGCTCTTCACGGGAGGCTTTCTGAATCCCCAGCTCTCACCCTCGGGGTTCTTGTATACCTTGTCAGGCGGGCCATACATTATGTAAATCATGCCTCTGTCAGTGAGCCATCCCGCCTTGTAGGAGCTGAAGTAATAATTTGCAAACAGAGTGCGGTTATAGTATATCCTGATCAGTTCCTTCGATCTCTCTGTGCTGCCTGTGCGGTCAAGCCAGAATTTGTCTAGTGCCAGCTTGGGTTTCTCGGCAGTGAGCATCTCTTCCATCTCCTCAGGGGTGGCGAAATATTCCAGCGGGGGTATCATTGTTTCCGGGCTGGTCATGGTGGGATGGTCAGGGCCGAAGTTATAAATTACGAGGCCGTCGCGGATGAGGCTGTCAACGGAGATCATGTATATTCCCTCACCGGGAAACATCATTGGCAGGGTGTCAGAATAGACCAGCGGCACTATAGCCTCCGGCTCAGGCGCTACGGTAACCTCTGGAAGGATAGTTGTGGGGGCGGGAGGGATACCTTTCACCGCTTTGTAATAGAAGAGCCACAGTGTGTCAGGCTGCATCGGGGGATTGACCACGTTTATGTACTGCTCTCGTCTCAGCACCCTGCTGTATATCTCGTTGTTGTTAAAATGGTCACGTATCCTGTAGTTCAGTCCGCTGTAGATGCCTCTCCGTTCAAAATCGATGAAGGTCTGCTGGGTGCGCTGCCGTATGAGGTCAATGATCTTGATCTCAGCTGAATAGACACTTCCCTCGCGTGTGTCCAGGGGTATCCGTATGACATATTCTCCGCCTACATCCTCCTTCCTGATATCATATTTATAGGTTGCGGTGTCAGCCAGGCCTCCCATGGTGTTGTCAAAGAGCCTGACCGAAACGAGCAACGATGCCATCGGCACTCCTTCGGGATTGGCTTCGCTGAAGTATAATTCGCCCCTGCGGATGCTGATGCTCATCAGGGTTGTTTCGTCACCTTCGTTATACAGGCTGATAAAGGGTGTGAACACGTTCCTTGCCGGGTTGTAGATATAGGACATGTCCTTGGTGTCCGTGACATTCTGTGTCACAGCGCAGGATGCCAGCAGCACTGCCATCATCACAACCGTTATGAGTGCAGCAGGTTTATCTTTCAGAGGCCTCGTCATGGCATAAAGGTAATAAAGATTTCATTGTCCGTTCTCTTTCCAGCTCATTCTCAGGCGGCAAAGCTCAGTGCCGTCGCTCTCCCTGGTGACGGAGTGGATGAAGGCTGTCTCCTGCCCGTCACTCCTGGCGGTAAGGATGTTGATCATCTCACCCTGGTGGCCTTCCAGCAGATAGTTCACCTCAATTGTATCCGGGGTATGGAGGCTGATAAATTCAGGGTCATGACAGTTGACCGCCCAGTGCACGTAACGTGCGTTGTTGACATGATGGTTGACGTCTATGTCATCAAGCTTGACCTTAAGCCTGGTGAGGATATGCTCACCCGCCGGCAGTGAAGGCACCTTGCGGGCATTGGTCTCCGTGGCCCTCGCCTGCGGGAAGTCCATGTTCAGGTCTGACAGCGCCTTGTCAGGACGCTGAGCCTTGCGGGTGTTGTAATCAACTATTACCCACGATGATGATGCTCCGGCGATCCTCTTCCCGGCATCATCATACATCTCAAGGTCACGCAGGGCGAAGATTGCCTCGGTGCCCCGGGGCCATGTGCGGAGGGTCACATCTTCCCATGTCCCGGGAAGGCGATCGATCTTGACTATCATGCGCGACAGCGCCCAGAAGTATCCTCCTGATGCCATCAGGTCATCACGGCCCCATCCCAGCTCGGCGGCGTGACGGCCCGCGAGGTCCTCGAAGAAGCTGAAGAGCGACCCCGGACTGAGCCGGCCCGTGAGATCGGTGTTGAAGATGTTGACCGGGTATTTTCTTTCAAACAGTATCATCGTTATTCATGTATTCCGATGTAAAACCCTCAAGCTCACCGTGCGCCTCTTCCCACTGCTGCATCAGGCTGTCGAGCCGCTGCTTCTTCTCGTCGTAGGCGCTGTAGAACGCCGGATCACTGACCACTGTGGCATCACCCGACGCCAGCCTGGCGTCCATGGCTGCCAGCTCTGCCTCTGTGGCCGCTATCTCAGTTTCAGCCTCTGTCACCCTCTTCTGAAGCCTGCGCAAAACGCGCTCATTCTCCTTCTTCTCAAGGTATGACATGGCTGGTTTTGCAGCTGCCTGAGGTCTGAGCTTCGGTGTCTCCTGTGACGGCTTT
>CAZVLJ010000149.1:0-3188 GCA_964627825.1 uncultured Rikenella sp.
CCTCGAGGCTCGGATAGAGCTGGCAAAGGTGCTTGCTGCCAGGGGTATTGACAAAGTGATGGTACCTGATATCTCCTCAAAGGCAGGAGCACAGAAGACAATCGGACTTGATATGGAGGCGCTCATAAATGAAAAGGAGACCTTTAAGAAACAGGTTCTTCCCATATGGGCCAAGAGCGCTGTCTGAGTTCTCTGCCATTTTGATAATAAACATATCAAGGATCATGAATGACAATCTTGTGATTTGTCGTTTTGCCTGTACTCTGGCACTGCTCCTGATCGTCTCATCACTTCAGGGACAGTCTCAGAAAGACAGGCATACCTTTACCCTGGGCACGGAAGAGTTCCTGCTTGATGGGAAACCGTTCCAGATAATAAGCGGCGAGATCCACCCGGGAAGAGTCCCGGCAGAGTACTGGCGTCATCGCATACAGATGGCAAAAGCGATGGGATGCAATACAATCTCGGCGTACCTCTTCTGGAACCATCACGAAAGAGAAGAAGGCATCTATGACTTTCGTACTGACAACAGGGATATCTCACGTTTCATTACCACCGCCGCAGAGGAAGGAATGTGGGTCATTATCAGACCAGGTCCATACGTATGTGCAGAGTGGGAGTTCGGGGGTCTTCCCCCGTACCTGCTTCGTCACCCCGGAGTAAAGGTGCGTTGCATGGACCCCGTGTACATGAAGGCAGCTGAGAGGTACATCTCCAGGCTGGCCTGCCTGCTTCGTCCCCACCTTATCACCAATGGCGGTCCGGTGCTGATGATACAGATTGAGAATGAATATGGGAGCTACGGCAATGACCGTGAATATATGAACCGGCTTAAGGAAATCTGGTCAGGGAATGATATAGACGTGCCCTTCTTTACCGGTGATGGACCCACAACTTACATGCTTGAGGCCGGGACGCTTCCCGGTTGCGCCGTAGGGCTTGACTCGGGAAGTTCAGAGAGAGATTTTGAACTGGCACGTACTATGAACCCTGGCGTGCCTGTCTTCTCCAGCGAGACCTACCCGGGCTGGCTTACCCACTGGGGAGAGGCATGGGCAAGACCTGACACGGCTGCATTGCTCCGGGAAGTAAAGTTCCTGATGGAACACCGGAAATCGTTTAATTTTTACGTGATTCACGGCGGCACCAATTTCGGTTTTACCGCTGGCGCCAACTCCGGAGGCAAGGGATACGAACCTGATCTTACAAGCTACGACTATGACGCCCCGATAGATGAGCAGGGAAGAGCCACACCAAAATATATGGCGCTGAGAAAACTTATCGGATCTTACCTCCCCGGGAGAGCAAAGTTGCCTCCAATTCCGGAGCCGATACCGGTCATGAGCTTCCCGGAGACAGAACTGGCACCCTTCACTTCAATATGGGACAACATGCCGGAGCCCGTCCGGACAGTCCAGCCCAAACCCTTTGAGGCTTTCGGGCAGGATTACGGGTTTATGCTCTACTCAACAAGACTGATCGGACACAAAAGAGGAAAACTCACAGTCATTGACATTCATGACTACGCTACTGTCTTTCTTGATGGCAAATACGTCGGGGTCCTTGACAGGAGACTGGGCATCAATACAATTGATCTGCCGGCCACTGACTCTGAATTTCCACTGCTGGAGATATTCACCGAGGCAATGGGAAGGATTAACTTCGCCCATGCCATGATTGACCGCAAGGGCATCACTGACAGGGTCCTGCTCAATGGCATGACCCTCATGAACTGGGAGATCAGGGGATTCCCTATGAGTGAAAGATATATCGCATCACTAAGCTCTGACGGCAATGAATTGTCAAAGCCCGGAGTATTCTTCAGGGGCACATTTTCACTGGAAAAGAGGGCTGACACCTTTATTGATATGACGAACTTTGTAAAGGGATTTGTCTGGATCAATGGCCATAACCTGGGCCGATACTGGGAGACAGGCCCCCAGACAAGGCTCTACTGTCCGGCCCCATGGCTGAGAGAGGGAGAGAACGAAATCATTGTATTTGATCTGCACAAAACAACACCCGGATCTGTCAGGGGTTTTGAATCAATGCTCTGTGATTTGCCATAGCAGATCGGGCTCTCTTCCAGGGAAGAAAAAACAACTGACTGCCAGGGATTAAACGATGAACAGCCTCTAGCTTATTCCTGTGATTGCCGAAAGAAGGTGATAGATTCCGGCAGCCAGCAGCATGGATACCGGTATTGTCAGTATCCATGCATAAAGCAGGTTGATGGTCACGCCCCATCTGACAGCCGTCACTCTCTTCGTAAGTCCCACTCCCATAATGGCTCCCGTGATGGTATGAGTTGTACTCACCGGTATGCCAAACGCTTCGGTTCCGAAGAGCAGCACGGCCCCGGCTCCTTCAGCCGCAACGCCTTCAAAGGGTGTCAGCTTCGTTATTTTTGAACCCATTGTTTTTACTATGCGCCACCCTCCAATCAGCGTTCCGAGAGCTATTGCCGAGTAACAGCCAAGAACTATCCAGTGAGGTATGTCATGCACTTTACCGTTAACCATCTCAATCTGCGCCCAGTGAGGCACTTCGTGTGCCCCCTGAAAGTATACGATGAGAGCAGCTGATATAATACCCATTACTTTCTGCGCGTCATTTCCCCCGTGACCGAGACTGAAGAGTGCCGAGGAGAGCAACTGGAAGCCTTTGAATTTCTTCTCCAGCCGGAAGGGATTGCCTCTTCGGCTGAGCCAGAGCAGGGCTATGGAAAGCAGGTATGACATGAACATCCCGAGCAGCGGAGCCAGGAAGATAAAGGCAGCAATCACGGCTATCTTGCCAGTGTGCACAACACCCCATCCGGTAAATGCTATGGCAGCACCGGCAAAACCACCCACCAGTGTGTGTGATGAACTTGAGGGGATTCCCAGGTACCATGTCAGAAGGTTCCATATAATAGCCGCAATTATACCGGCCAGGATGACCATCAGCGTGATGGCGGAGGTGTCAATTGTGTCAACAATATTCAGCTCAAAGACAAGATATGCCAGCCAGTTGAACGATGCCGCCCAGAGCACAGCCTGGAACGGGGTGAGCACCTTGGTGGAGACTACGGTTGCTATAGAGTTCGCAGCGTCATGAAATCCGTTAATCAGGTCAAAAGCCAACGACAGAACTATGATGATGATCAGGATTGTGAAGTCCATCTGGGAGTCTTTATGCAATTTTGA
>CAZVLJ010000150.1:0-3175 GCA_964627825.1 uncultured Rikenella sp.
CTGTTTGAGGCTGGCGAAGGCTATGTGGTGGATGTTGGCCAGAATGGCAGGATGGGATGGAGGAACAGGGACAGTACCTGTCACTAGTATCTCAGTCACTGGCGCCGGAGGTGCGACAACAATCTCACAGGATAAAAGCACACTTGCGCTAACAGCAACAGTGCTTCCGACGAATGCGACAACCAAGACGGTTACATGGAGTATAATCAATGGCACCGGTCAGGCGACCATTAACTCATCCGGAGTAGTTACGGCAGTGTCAAACGGAACTGTGACTGCAAGGGCCACTGCGAATGACGGCAGCGGGATATATGGCCAGATGGCAATTACAATCAGTGGTCAGGTTATACCGGTCACCGGGATTACTGTTACTGGCGCCGGAGGTGCTACAACAATATCACAGGATAATGGCACACTGGCCCTAACGGCAACTGTCTCGCCATCTGATGCTACCAACAAGTCAGTTACATGGAGTATCATCAATGGTACAGGTCAGGCTACGATCAACTCTTCAGGAGTAGTAACAGCAGTGTCAAATGGAACTGTCACTGCCAGAGCTACTGCGAATGACGGCAGCGGTATATACGGCCGGCTGGTCATTACCATCAGTGGTCAGGTAATACCAATCACAGGCATAACAGTTACCGGGGCCGGAGGATCATCAACAATCTCACAGGATAATGGCACATTAACCCTGACGGCAACAATTACGCCATCTGATGCTACCAACAAGTCAGTTACATGGAGTATCATCAATGGCACAGGTCAGGCAACAATCAACTCCTCCGGGGTAGTTACTGCAGTATCAAATGGAACAGTCACGGCGCGAGCTACTGCGGATGATGGCAGCGGGGTATATGGCCAGTTGGTCATTACAATCAGTGGTCAGGTCATCCCGGTCACCGGGATTACTGTTACCGGCGCCGGAGGATCATCAACTATTTCATCTGACAATGGCCAGCTTCAGCTTAGTGCTGCAGTTGTGCCATCCAATGCAACAGACAAGACAGTCACCTGGTCAATCATCAATGGTACAGGCCAGGCGACGATCAATGCCACAGGACTCGTGACAGCGGTTGCAGGCGGAACTGTTACGGCGCGAGCTACTGCCAATGATGGCAGCGGGATATATGGCCAGATGGTTATTACAATCAGTGGTCAGGTCATTCCGGTCACCGGTATCACGGTTACAGGAGCCGGGGGAGCAGCAACAATCTCACAGGATAATGGCACACTGGCCCTAACGGCAACTGTCTCGCCATCTGATGCTACCAACAAGTCAGTTACATGGAGTATTATCAACGGCACAGGTCAGGCAACGATCAACTCCTCCGGGGTAGTTACTGCAGTGTCAAATGGAACTGTGACTGCCAGGGCTACTGCGAATGACGGCAGCGGGGTATACGGCCAGCTGGTCATCACAATCAGTGGTCAGGTCATTCCGGTCACCGGTATCACGGTTACAGGGGCCGGAGGAGCAGCAACAATCTCACAGGATAATGGTACACTAGCCCTGACAGCAACAATCTCGCCGTCCAATGCAACGACCAAGACAGTTACATGGAGCATTATCAATAGTACCGGTCAGGCGACCATTAACTCATCCGGAGTGGTTACGGCAGTGTCAAATGGGACAGTGACTGCCAGGGCTACTGCGAATGACGGCAGCGGTATATACGGTCAGTTGATCATTACCATCAGTGGTCAGTCTGTCCCGGTATCGAAGATAAATGTTGCGGCTGCAAAGGGTGAACCGGTAATCAGCACTGACAACGGAACACTGCAACTTTCTGTTACAATAGCTCCAACAAATGCAACAAACCAGACCGTTACCTGGTCGGTAATCAATGGCACCGGAGAGGCGTCAGTAAATGCGACAGGATTGGTAACTGCTGTTGCTAATGGTACAGTGGTGGTAAGGGCTACCGCGAACGACGGTTCCGGAGTCTTTGGGGAACTTACTATCTCAATTGTCAATCAGGTTGTTCTGGCAACAGGAATTACAATTACCGGTGAAGGTGGTGCCACCACAATAGACACTGATGACGGGACGCTGAAGCTGATTGCTACAGTGGTACCTACAAATGCTACAAACAAATCAGTCACATGGTCATTGTTCAACGGCGGCGGCCATGCAGAACTAAGCGAAGATGGTGTATTAACTGCCAGGTCCAACGGGAAGGTAGGTGTCCGGGCTGTTGCAAACGATGGAAGCAATATCTATGGCCAGATTGAGATAACAATAACAAACCAGATCGTATCTGTTGCTTCAATTAAGGTCAAGGTAAAAACCAAGTCGTCCAACACCACTACCGTAAATGGTGAGCTGGAACTTACGGCTGATATTTTCCCTGAGGATGCTACAGAGAAAAATGTTGCTTGGTCAGTAAAAAACGGGACCGGTGAAGCTATTATTTCCGATGATGGGATTCTAACCGGCGTCGCTCCCGGGGAGGTGACCGTGGTTGCTTCATCTCTCGACGGATCAGGAGTTACAGGAGAACTGGCAATTACAATAAACCTGGTTGAATCTATTAAGATCTGGCATAACAGGTACGAAATAATTATACAGGTCCCCGATCAGATTATTCCTGCAAAGGCAAGTTTGCACAACCTTTACGGCTCGCATATAGAGACCAGGGTTATTGATACAACTGAATGCATCTTTGATATATCAGGCTTAATGCCGGGTGTCTATATTGTTTCAGTATATAATGCTATAGTGCAGGATGCTGCCAAGATCATGATTCCCTATTAAGAAGGATTTCAGGATGTTGATGATTTAGTCAAAGACGAGAAGGTCTTTCCCAATAGAACCTTTCAGGTAAAAACACAATCAAAGCTTTGGACTATTCAAACGGATGCTCCCTGGAGAAATCCGGACGGTAGTTTTTATGGGATGCGGAGTCCTGGAGCCAGCCGCGGGTGAAGCCGAGGGAATGAAACGCATCAATGACGGCCTCGTACTCTTTGCGGGTGACAGGACGATGGAGCGATGTGCGTCCCGACATTTCATGTACGGGATTGATCCTGCAACTGCGTAGCAGGTTCAAATTTGCGTTGTGCGATTTTCGATTTTTCTCCTCTTTTCTGGTGCCGGTATAGGTGAATGCAAGATTGTCCGGAGGATAATACTGGGACATGACGGAGAGGTGCAGGTTGGGCGATAAATGCT
>CAZVLJ010000151.1:0-3154 GCA_964627825.1 uncultured Rikenella sp.
AGACGCACCGGCCAAGGTGCTCCACGAAGTTGCTGTAAAGGTTCTTATTGACTTCACCGATGGTGCGGTCTGTGTCAATCTTAATCCTGGCATTCTGCGAGCTGAGCATCAGCGGCAATCCGGCCAGCAACAGAATGACTATTACTTTTTTTACAGAGTAGATGTTCATTTCAGTCGGTTTTTATTGTGATATGAATTTCCTGCTTTATTTTTTACTGGCTATAACACTATTGCTAACAACCGGCCAGCCCTCACTGTCCCATTCCAGCTTATCAATCAGCAGTTTGGGTCTCCCATGGTCCGCGGCATCATATCCATGATATATGATATAGTCTTGATCATCAAAATTATAGACTGAGTTATGCCCCACTCCCGGCCATGACTTGTTTCCTGTCAGTAAAGGGGTCCCCCCGCCATGAGTCATCGGGTGACCATTCCTGTCAAGGTAAGGGCCGGTAACTTTCTCAGACCTTCCGACCATCACCTTGTAGTTGCTTTCAAGACCCCGGCAGCAAAAATCGAACGACACAAACAGCCAGTAATACCCGTTCCGTTTAAATATGAACGGAGCCTCTATAGCGCCTTCACCGGCACTGGTCTCCTCAGTGTAATAATCACGGGGTCGGGCGGCAACTGTATGCCATTCCTGGGGATCAGAGAGTTTGATCAGGCTTTTATCGAGCTTTGTCAGTTTCATTCCGTCCCAGAAAGATCCGAATACGAGCCATGGCGTACCCTCATCATCCATCACAAGGTTGGGATCAATGGCGTTCCACATGTCACGCCCGGGCACAGACTGAACCACCTTACCGTGGTCAACCCACCCGAATGCCGGGTCATCCGGATTAAGGGTGGTGTTTGTTGCTGCACCGATGCATGAAGTATTCTTTCCGAAGGCGGAGACTGAATAATAGAGATAATAAGTGCCATCATGAAAGGAGATATCAGGCGCCCAGGTGTGTCCCCTGTACCCGGGGACAGCACTGACCGCCCATTCGGGTGCCTTCTCAAACACCGGCTCTTCAGGTTTCCATGTGATCATGTCCGGAGATGAGAATACCGTAATGCCCATCCCGGTACAGAAGAGGTAATATGTATCTCCCTCCCTGGCCATAACAGGGTCATGAACGGATATGTTACCCGACTGAGCGGCGACGGGTAATGCCAGTGTCAGGATCAGGACCCGCAAAAAAAGCTTGATTGCTCTCATTCCTTCATACACTGTCTATTTTACTTCAAGCACGATGATTGACTTTGCCGGCATGTCAAGGCTCAGGATATTCTTTTTGATCTTCACCTCTTTGAACGTTGCAGGTTTTATTTCGTCCGGTCTGTCAAACGTATTGTGGGTATTGAGTTCCGGTGCCGTAAGTATTCTCGCCGACACATCTTTATAATCTCCTCCGCGGAGATCGATAAGCAATTCTATGTCTTCAGCCGGTTCTATATTAACCACGGAGATATGAACTGTACCATCAGCATCTTTTGATGCCGAGGCGCTGATTGAAGGCAGTTCCCTGCCATCCATGGCATACGTGCCGGAGTTGACAGCCAGGGGCAACAGGGTGGCGTCGTGATGCATCTTGTACATCTCAAACACGTGGTATGTAGGTGTAAGCAGCATCTTATCACCATCGGTGAGGATAAGCGACTGCAACACATTTACTGTCTGGGCAATGTTGGCCATTCTGATCCTGTCACAGCGCTCATTGAAATAATTGAGTGACAAGCCTGCAACAATTGCGTCACGGAGGGTGTTTTGCTGGAAAAGAAATCCGGGATTGGTACCCGGCTCCACATCCCACCATGTACCCCATTCATCAACCACCAGGGCAATCCGTTTTGCGGGATCATATTTATCCATGATTGTGATATGCCGGTCAAGTGCCGTTTCTACGTTCAGACATCTCTCAAGGGTTTCAAAGTACTCCTTCTCTCCGAATTTCGTTGCAGAGCCCTTCTTCTCCCAGTTTGTGGTGTAATAATGAAGGGAGATTCCCCACATCAGAAAATGAGGCACATCGCGCATCAGGGTCTCAGTCCAGCCATAGTCGGTGGAGTTCGCACCGCCGGCAATTTTCAGGAGACGGTTTTCTCCGTAATTTCTTGCAAAGGTTGCATAACGCCTGTACTGATCAGCATAAAAGTCTGCCGTCATATGACCCCCACAACCCCAGTTTTCATTTCCGACACCCCAGTATTTTACGTTCCAGGGTTTGTCACGGCCGTTGCTGCGTCTCAGGTCAGCCATAGGGCTCACTCCGTCAAAATTTATATACTCAACCCATTTTGACATCTCTTCCACTGATCCGCTGCCTACATTTCCGCAGATCACCGGTTCAGCGCCAAGTTGTTCGCACAGGTCGAGAAACTCATGTGTGCCGAAGCTGTTGTCTTCAGTCACGCCACCCCAGTGCGTGTTCACCATTTTAGGCCTTAACTCCCGCGGTCCGATACCGTCCATCCAGTGATATTCATCGGCAAAGCAACCGCCCGGCCAGCGCAGATTTGGAATCTGTGTCCTTTTCAGGGCTTCCACAACGTCATTTCTGATACCTCTCGTATTAGGTATATTGGCTTCCTCACCTACCCAGTAGCCTCCATAGATGCAATGTCCGAGGTGTTCTGAAAAATGTCCGTAAATATGCCGGCTGATAGTCTCTGTTCCAAGGTCTGTGCTTATTATAATATTAGCCTGGCCGGTTTTATCCCCTGACTGAGCAGAGGCAGTAAATGCCAATGCAGAAAGTATCAGTATTCCCGTCGTAATGATGTTGGTATGTTTCATAACCTGCTCCCTTTTTTAAGATTTATAATTATATGAATTCGATTTATAAGTTACACTTTTTCCCTGCAATGACCCTCTGTCATAACCCGGATTCAGGATTAACAGATGTGGGTTCAAAATAGCAATTTTATTTTTTCTTTTTGCCCCAATAAGTTGCGTTCAGATTCTTTTCAGTTCCGGCATATACAAACGTTACGCGTCGCGGGTTGGCTTCCCAGTCGACTTCGCGTTCAACGCAAACAACAACGTTGCCCAGGGTGAGCTGCTTTTTTGTTGCATCGTAACTCCAGTTGCCTGTGAGTGCTCCCGAAAGGGTGCCGTCAGCATTGAGGGTCAGGGCAGTGGCGGTATTCTGTACTCTGTAGT
>CAZVLJ010000152.1:0-3153 GCA_964627825.1 uncultured Rikenella sp.
AGACGCACCGGCCAAGGTGCTCCACGAAGTTGCTGTAAAGGTTCTTATTGACTTCGCCGATGGTGCGGTCTGTGTCAATCTTGATCCTGGCATTCTGCGAACTGAGCATCAGTGGCGATCCGGCCAGCAACAGAATGATTATTACTTTTTTTACAGAGTAGATGTTCATTTCAATCGGTTTTTATTGTGATATGAATTTCCTGCTTTATTTATTAATGGCTATGACACTGTTGCTAACAACCGGCCAGCCCTCACTGTCCCATTCCAGCTTATCAATCAGCAGTTTGGGTCTCCCATGGTCCGCGGCATCATATCCATGATATATGATATAGTCTTGATCATCAAAATTATAGACTGAGTTATGCCCCACTCCCGGCCATGACTTGTTTCCTGTCAGTAAAGGGGTCCCCCCGCCATGAGTCATCGGGTGACCATTCCTGTCAAGGTAAGGGCCGGTAACTTTCTCAGACCTTCCGACCATCACCTTGTAGTTGCTTTCAAGACCCCGGCAGCAAAAATCGAACGACACAAACAGCCAGTAATACCCGTTCCGTTTAAATATGAACGGAGCCTCTATAGCGCCTTCACCGGCACTGGTCTCCTCAGTGTAATAATCACGGGGTCGGGCGGCAACTGTATGCCATTCCTGGGGATCAGAGAGTTTGATCAGGCTTTTATCGAGCTTTGTCAGTTTCATTCCGTCCCAGAAAGATCCGAATACGAGCCACGGCGTTCCGGAGTCGTCAATTATCAGGTTGGGGTCAATGGCGTTCCACATGTCACGCCCGGGCACAGACTGCACAACCATTCCATGATCAACCCACCTGAATGCCGGGTCAGCCGGATCAAGTGTCGTGTTTGTCGCCACTCCAATGCATGAAGTGTTTTTGCCGAATGCTGAGACTGAATAATAGAGGTAGTAAGTGCCATCATGAAAGGAGATGTCAGGCGCCCAGGTGTGCCCCATGTAACCGGGGACAGCACTGACCGCCCATTCGGGAGCCCTTTCAAACACCGGCTTTTCAGGTTTCCAGCTGATCATGTCCGGAGATGAGAACACTGATATGCCCATCCCGGTGCAGAAGAGGTAATATGTATCTCCCTCCCTGGCCATAACAGGGTCATGATTGGATATGTTACCTGACTGTGCGGCGGCGGGCAATGCCAATGTCAGGATAAGTACCCGCAAAAATAGTTTGATTGCTCTCATTCCTTCACACACTGTCTATTTTACTTCAAGCACAATGATTGACTTTGCAGGCATGTCAAGGCTCAGGATATTTTTTTTAATCTTCACCTCTCTGAATGCTGCTGGTCTTATTTCTTCCGGCTTTTCAAATGTATTGTGAGTATTGAGTTCCGGTGCCGTAAGTATTCTCGCCGACACATCTTTATAATCTCCTCCGCGGAGATCGATAAGCAATTCTATGTCTTCAGCCGGTTCTATATTAACCACGGAGATATGAACTGTACCATCAGCATCTTTTGATGCCGAGGCGCTGATTGAAGGCAGTTCCCTGCCATCCATGGCATACGTGCCGGAGTTGACAGCCAGGGGCAACAGGGTGGCGTCGTGATGCATCTTGTACATCTCAAACACGTGGTATGTAGGTGTAAGCAGCATCTTATCACCATCGGTGAGGATAAGCGACTGCAACACATTTACTGTCTGGGCAATGTTGGCCATTCTGATCCTGTCACAGCGCTCATTGAAATAATTGAGTGACAAGCCTGCAACAATTGCGTCACGGAGGGTGTTTTGCTGGAAAAGAAATCCGGGATTGGTACCCGGCTCCACATCCCACCAGGTACCCCATTCATCAACCACAAGGGCAATCCGCTTTGCGGGATCATATTTATCCATGATTGTGATATGCCTGTCAAGTGCCGTTTCTACGTTCAGGCATCTCTCAAGGGTTTCAAAATATTCCTTCTCTCCGAATTTTGTTGCAGAGCCTTTCTTTTCCCAGTTTGTGGTGTAGTAATGAAGCGAGATTCCCCACATCATGGAATGAGGCACATCGCGCATCAGGGTCTCGGTCCAGCTATAGTCGGTGGAGTTTGCTCCCCCGGCAATTTTCAGGAGGCGGTTATTACCGTAGCTTCTTGCAAAGGTTGCATAACGCCTGTACTGGTCAGCATAAAAGTCAGCGGTCATGTTACCGCCACAACCCCAGTTTTCATTTCCCACACCCCAGTATTTTACGTTCCAGGGTTTGTCACGGCCGTTGCTGCGTCTCAGGTCAGCCATAGGGCTCACTCCGTCAAAATTTATATACTCAACCCATTTTGACATCTCTTCCACTGATCCGCTGCCTACATTTCCGCAGATCACCGGTTCAGCGCCAAGTTGTTCGCACAGGTCGAGAAACTCATGTGTGCCGAAGCTGTTGTCTTCAGTCACGCCACCCCAGTGCGTGTTCACCATTTTAGGCCTTAACTCCCGCGGTCCGATACCGTCCATCCAGTGATATTCATCGGCAAAGCAACCGCCCGGCCAGCGCAGATTTGGAATCTGTGTCCTTTTCAGGGCTTCCACAACGTCATTTCTGATACCTCTCGTATTAGGTATATTGGCTTCCTCACCTACCCAGTAGCCTCCATAGATGCAATGTCCGAGGTGTTCTGAAAAATGTCCGTAAATATGCCGGCTGATAGTCTCTGTTCCAAGGTCTGTGCTTATTATAATATTAGCCTGGCCGGCTTTATCCCCTGACTGAGCAGAGGCAGTAAATGCCAATGCAGACAGGATCAGTATTCCCGTCGTAATGATGTTGGAATGTTTCATAACCTGCTCCCTTTTTTAAGATTTATAATTACATAAATTCGATTTATAAGTTACACTTTCCCCCTGCAATGATCCTCTGTCAGAGCCCGGGTTCAGGATAACAGAGGCGGGTTTAATATATCAATTTTATTTTTTCTTTTTGCCCCAATAAGTTGCGTTCAGATTCCTTTCAGTTCCGGCATAAACAAATGTTACGTGTCGCGGGTTGGCTTCCCAGTCTGCTTCACGTTCAACGCAAACAACAACGTTGCCCAGAGTGAGTTGCTTTTTTGTCGCATCGTAACTCCAGTTGCCTGTAAGTGCTCCCGACAGGGTGCCGTCAGCATTGAGGGTCAGGGCAGTGGCGGTATTCTGTACTCTGTAGT
>CAZVLJ010000153.1:0-3097 GCA_964627825.1 uncultured Rikenella sp.
GTCAAACCCGAACGCAATTCCTCCGTGTGGCGGGGCGCCGTAGCGGAAGGCATTGAGCAGGAAGCCGAACTGCTTCTGTGCCTCCTCCTCAGTGAAACCGATGGTGCGGAACATGAGCGACTGTGTTTCGGGATCATGGATACGTATTGAGCCCCCTCCTATCTCTGTACCGTTTATAACCAGGTCATAGGCGTTGGCGCGCACCCTCCAGGGCTCGCTCTCCATGTATTGAATGTCCTCCGGTTTAGGCGCCGTGAAGGGATGGTGCCTGGCGTAGAAGCGTTGCGTCTCGTCGTCCCACTCAAGCAGCGGAAAATCCACCACCCACAGCGGGGCATAGACTGCGCTGTCGCGAAGACCCAGTCGCCTGCCCATCTCCAGTCGCAGTTCACCCAGGGCGTTCAGTGTCTTCTCCCTCGGGCCGGCCATGATCAGGATAAGGTCTCCCGGCTCGGAGCCGGTCATGAGGGCGAGGTTAGCAAGATCATCAGGACTATAATACTTGTCAGCCGATGACCTGACAGTCCCGTCAGTCTCTACCTTTGCCCAGATAAGTCCAGTGGCTCCTATCTGCGGGCGTTTGACGAACTCCGTCAGTTCATCAAGCTGCTTGCGTGACCACCCTGCGCATCCCGGCGCGGAGATGGCTCCCACATACGCTGCAAGCTCAAAGGGCGGGAAATTTCTTCCCTTCATCGCCTTTGTCACATCCTCAATGCGCATGTCGAATCGGATGTCAGGCTTGTCGGTGCCGTAGCAGCTCATGGCTTCGTCATAAGTGATGCGCGGGAACGGCCCTTCGAAGCCCAGCCCTTTGATGGCGTGGAAAAGGTGGCGTGCCAGCTCCTCGAACATGTTCAGGATATCATCCTGATGAATGAATGACATCTCACAGTCTATCTGCGTGAACTCCGGCTGGCGGTCAGCGCGCAGGTCCTCATCGCGGAAGCACTTCACTATCTGGAAATACTTGTCGAAGCCCGCAACCATCAGCAGCTGCTTGAAGGTCTGGGGACTCTGGGGAAGGGCATAAAACTCGCCGTTGTGGAGCCGTGACGGCACCACGAAGTCGCGCGCCCCCTCGGGAGTAGACTTGATGAGCACCGGCGTCTCCACCTCTATGAATCCCTGTCCGTCAAGGTAACGGCGCACCTCCTGCGCCATCCTGTGCCTCAGGATGATATTGGCACGTACATTCTGCCTTCGCAGGTCAAGGTAACGGTATTTCATCCGCAACTCGTCGCCGCCGTCAGTGTTCTCCTCTATGGTGAAGGGCGGTATGTCTGATGTGTTGAGCGTCTCCACGCTCCCGGCAATGATCTCAATATCGCCCGTGGGGAGCTTCGGGTTCTTGTTGCTTCGCTCTGCGACAATACCCGTGACCTGTATCACGTACTCGCGGCCCAGCTTGCGGGTCTTCATGCAGAGGTCGGCATCGGTCTCCATGTTAAAGACTAGCTGGGTGATGCCGTACCTGTCACGAAGGTCAACAAATGTCATGCCCCCGAGGTCCCTTGAGCGCTGGATCCATCCGGCCAGGGTCACCTGTTGACCTGTGTTGGCCTGTGACAGCTCCCCGCATGTGTGTGTTCTGTACATATCTGTTTTTTGAGGTAACAAAAATAAGGTATTCCGGTAATAAACGGTAAAAACTTTTCACACACTTGTCGCAGCTTTTTCCTAAACTTGCAATGACTTACAAGCGGTTCCCGGCGCAATGAATACCAGACTCAAGACCAGGACGGCAAGGCTGTCTGTCATATCTAACAGCCTGCTTATCATCATGAAGATCATGGTTGGCATCTTTACAGGATCAGTGAGTATCATCTCCGAAGCCATCCACTCGGCAATTGACATGGTTGCAGCCGTCATTGCTTTCTTCGCGGTGAAGATCTCGGGGAACCCGGCAGATGAGAGGCATCCCTTCGGTCACGGCAAGGTGGAGAATGTCTCGGGGGTGATTGAGGCACTGCTCATCTTCGCCGCCTCGGCATGGATAGTATATGAGGCTGTGGATCGGTTCATCCACCCGGGAGAGACAGAGGCGCTGGGCCTGGGTGTGCTGGTGATGGCTATATCGGCAGTGGTTAATATATTTGTTTCCAGGAGGTTGTATAAGGTGGCCAGGCTGACCGACTCGGTGGCGCTGGAGGCTGACGCACTGCATCTGAAGACTGACGTCATCACCTCTGCCGGCGTGGCGCTGGGACTGGCGCTCATCTGGATCACCGGATGGCATCTCCTTGACCCTGTCATCGCACTGCTGGTGGCGGTGATCATTATCTATGAATCATGGATGCTGCTTCGGAAAGCTTTCTTTCCACTACTTGACACAGCTCTCTCGCAGAGCGAAATGGAAAAGCTGACAGCTATCCTGGATGAGATGGACGTGGAGTATCATGATCTGCGGACGAGGGCTGCAGGACATCAGCGTTTCGTGGAGTTCCACCTCGATGTGCAGGGAACGGAGACCATTGAGACCATACACCGGCAGTGTGACCTGATTGAGCAGAGGCTGGAGAGTGAGTTTCGCGATATAAGCGTGATCATTCACCCGGAACCGACCAGATGAGAGTAAAGAAATGATGATGGAGAAGGGAAGCGACGAGTATTATATGCGTATGGCGCTGGCTGAGTCAGCCAGGGCGGCTGAGCGTGATGAGGTGCCCGTGGGTGCCGTGGTGGTGGCCGGAGGGACCATAATTGCACGAGCCCACAACCTGACAGAGACGCTGAATGACCCTACGGCACATGCCGAGATGCAGGCGATAACCGCGGCGGCATCGTTCCTGGGGGGTAAGTATCTTACCAACTGTACCCTGTATGTTACCGTGGAGCCGTGCGTGATGTGCGCGGGGGCGCTGGCATGGAGCCAGGTGACCGCGCTGGTCTACGGGTCCCCTGACCCGAAGAAGGGATATACAACCACAGGAGCGGCCATACTGCACCCGAAAACCGTGGTGCGCTCAGGTGTACTCGCCCGGGAGTGCTCTGAGATGATGAAAAAGTTCTTCAGGAAAAAGAGGAAGTGATTCCGGGCGAGGTGCCGGTAACATTTGGGAAAAAATTCATAGGTTTGCTTAAAATGAACTGATCA
>CAZVLJ010000154.1:0-3092 GCA_964627825.1 uncultured Rikenella sp.
GGCAGGATAGGCAAAGAAAACCGGTTCGATGTTCGCATTGTTGGCCCTGACGTGCACCATGCGGTCCTCCTCCTTGTCGGGGCGGGTAAGCTCATGCTTCTTTATCACCCCTTCAAGGTAGTCAGTCACTGCTGCTGCCCCCACAATACCGTATTGTGTGCGGCCCTTCATGGTCTGGGCATAGATGTAAAAATATTTTTGGCGATCCTCCACCAGCCATCCTCTCTCCTGCCATGCAGTAAAATTCTCAAAAGCCTTCTGGTAGACCTCTTCCGAGTGCACATCAGTATCCTCGGGCAAATCTATCTCCGCCTTTGTAATATGCAGCAGCGATTTCTCTCTGCCCCTGGCCATGGCGGCAGCCTCTTCTGAATTCATCACGTCATAAGGAAGGCAGGCTATCTCAGATGCCATATCTGCCGGGGGCCTCAGCCCCCGGAAAGGTTTAACAACAGCCATATTGAAATTTTCTGATTTCTATTTGGGTTTGTTTACTCTGAATGTTTCATCGCCTGTGGCAATGAACGAAACTATCTGACGTGCGGCAGCCACACCTGCGTTTATGTTAGCCTCTTCAGTCTGGGCTCCCATCTTCTTGGGAGTGAAAAAGTAACGTCCCGGAAACTTCTGTGCGAACAATTCAGCATTGTCAGGAGCAATATCAGACAGGTACTTCATATCACCTCTCTTTTCCATCAGAGCAACCAGCTCTGGCTCATTGATCACCTCCTTGCGGGCTGTATTGACCAGCACTGCTCCCTGTGGCATGAGAGAAAGCAGTCTCTCTCCTATTGATCCTTTTGTTTTTTCATTTGCAGGTATATGGAGTGAGACATACTGACTCACGGTGTATAGCTCCTCAATTGACTCCACCGGATTAACGCCGGCATCAGCTATTGAACCTTTATCCACGAAGGGATCAAAGGCATAAACCTTCATTCCGAAACCGGCAGCGATGCGGGCCATACATCTGCCCACATTGCCGAAGGCATGCAAACCCAGTGTCTTGCCCATCAGTTCCGAGCCCGACTTTCCGTCGAAGCCGCCGCGGGCGGCATAGACCATCATCCCAAAAGCCAGCTCAGCAACTGCATTGGAGTTCTGCCCGGGAGTGTTCATGGCAACCACGTTGCCGGCAGTACAGGCATTAAGGTCAAGATTGTCATATCCGGCGCCTGCCCTGACGGCTATCTTCAGCTTCGGGGCAGCCGCAATCACAGCCGCATCAACAATGTCAGAACGGACAATCATGGCATCAGCATCAGCCACGGCAGCGTGCAGCTCCTGCGGACTCTTGTACTTCTCAAGCAGGGCAAGATTATGCCCTGCATTCTCCACTACCTCGCGTATCTGTGTGATGGCTGCGGGTGCGAAGGGCTTCTCTGTGGCTACCAGTATCTTCATGATTTCCTCCTTTTAGTATTTGTTGGCAAATTCTTTCATACACTCAACAAGCGCCCTGACACTCTCTATGGGGAGAGCATTGTACAGAGATGCGCGGAAACCTCCTACCGAGCGGTGACCTGCAATACCTACCATCCCTTTGGATTTGGCGAAATCACCAAACTCCTTCTCAAGCTCAATGTAATTCTCTGACATAACAAAGCAAACGTTCATGAGTGATCTGTCCTCCGGATCAGGAATGGTGGGAACAAACAGCTTATTACGGTCAATCTCGTCATAAAGCAGGCCTGCTTTCTCCTGGTTGATCTTCTGCATGGCACTCAGACCGCCTTTCTGCTTCAGCCATTCGAGAGTCTTGAGAGCGGCAAAGACAGGAAGAACAGGCGGAGTATTGAACATTGACTCCTTATCAATATGTGTCTTGTAGTTCAGCATCGTCGGGATCGTACGGGTAACCTTGCCAAGAGCCGAGTCCTTTATGATCACAAAGGTTACACCGGCAGGTGCCAGGTTCTTCTGTGCCCCGCCATAGATGATTGAATATTTTGAGACATCAACCGGGCGGCTGAAAATATCCGAAGACATGTCAGCCACCAGAGGCACATTCACATCGGGGTCCTTCTTCCACTGTGTACCGTAGATGGTATTGTTGGTTGTGATGTGGAAGTAATCAACATCTGACGGAACCAGGTATCCTTTCGGGATGTAATTGAAGTTCTTATCTTTTGAGGAGGCAACCTCAACCACCTCGCCGAAGTTTTTTGCCTCCTTAAGTGCCTTGCCGGCCCATTCGCCCGTGTTTATATAGGCTGCCTTCTTTTCCATCATGTTCATTGGCAGCATGGCGAACTGAAGGCTTGCTCCGCCACCAAGGAAGATTACCGAATACCCTTCCGGGATATCAAGCAGTTCCTTTACATGAGTGACTGCACTCTCCATGACAGCCACAAACTCCTTGCTCCGGTGAGAGACCTCCATGATTGACAGTCCTGTTCCTGCAAAATCCCTGATAGCTTCAATCACTTTCTCATTTGTGTACTGAGGCATGATTGAAGGCCCTGCGTAGAAATTGTGTTTTTTCATTTCTGATAAGTTTATTTTAGTTAATCATTCTCCTTTCATGGGTTGCTGCCTGCAGGCTTTGCAACCTTCCTGTTCTGGTCCGTTCAGAGGGCCACCAGCTTCTCTTCCCGGAGCACCGGGATAACATCTGTAACATCAAATGTATGACAATAAGCAATACAATCGTCAAGCCCCTTGTCCCGGAGTCTTGATCGCTGTGCTGCCTTTTCTATATATCCGGCAAGATCATGCCTGGCTGCTTTCCACAGGTCTGTTGCCGCATGCACTGAATCACAGATAGTTGTAAACCGACCGCCATCCAGCAGCCGCTGTGCCATGGCCCCGGCGCAGACAGAATCCTCGAGGCTGAAGCGCCTCTTCCATCCTGCACAAACGATGATCACCTTTCTATCCTGTTCTTCAAGCCACCTGCAGAGAGCTGACATGTTGAGGTATGATCCTATGACCACATCATGACTGCCCGCAGCCTTTTTCATAATGCCGGTCCCGTTAGTTGTGCTGTAGATCACGCTCCTTCCTTTGATTTTTTCAGCGGAGAAGTTAAAGGGTGAATTACCAAAATCGGCAAAATCAAGCACAAAACCATCCCGTTCGGCTGCAATGAG
>CAZVLJ010000155.1:0-3041 GCA_964627825.1 uncultured Rikenella sp.
CCGCTCATGGCCGTATGGCTGGAGGATGAGGAGGGGGAATATATACAGACATTATTCGTTCCCAGGGCCATTGCTACCGGAGTATTTAAGTATGGATCCAATTCCACGGGCAAATGGGTTGAGGCAGCCAAACGCGCTCCCCAGACATTGCCATACTGGTCGCACAAGAGAGGCATCCGTGCCCCGGACGGACTCTACATGCCTGACCCGGATAACCCGGTAGCCGATGCTTACAGCGGTGCCACCCCTGCAACCAGTTTCGTGCTTAAGAGCCGGGCGGATAATCCTCTTCCCTCAAAATTCAGGGTGATGTTTGAGGTTAACCAGAACTGGGATTGGAATGAATACTGGACAAACGACAAATACCCGGGTAACAGGAACTACCTGTTCAATGCCCAGCCGGCAGTTGTGTATGAAAGTATCATTGATCTTGATGATCTGAAGGACAGGTATCTGCTTAAACCTGTTGGTCACAGTCATCCATTGGGGGAGACGGGAGAGCTGTTCACTGACCTGAGCACCATAACCACGGCGCTGCAGATAGCAGACTCCATTGTGGTGGCAGTAAAGAAATAAAGGTTCTAAAAGACTTTTCAGAGGCTGTTTGCCCACTCTGCCAGTCCGGCCGGGGAGCAGACAGCTTTTGCTTTGCCATTGCTCCATGCACCGCTGGTGTCATACCTGCCCAGCACAAGTATTTTCTTTAACTCCAGTTCCTTTGCCATGTCACTGCAGAATACCTTCACCTCATCATCAGGTTCCGAGGCAGGCAGGTTAACGGCCAGAACGCTGAAAGGCCTGACGGAATGAATGCCCCTTATGTCATCTGAGGTGAGGGTCCCTTCCGTATATACTACATTGTAGCCCTTCTGCCGGAGAAGGTATTTCAAAAAGACGAGATTGTTTTCAAACTCTGTGTCACCCAGATTAATTATGGCCGCGTTATGACTGCTTGCGGGGGCTTCATGCGAGATATCTTCGGATATCAGGATAGTCCTGATAACATGCCTTATAAACTGTTCCTGGGGTTTTGAGATACAATCGGTTAACCATAGCACCCTGGCTTTCTGCATCAGGGGATGGAAGACCTGCAGGTATGCATCGGTCAGTCCCTTCTCCCTGATGAATCCGACCAGGTTCTCCCTGAATTCCTCTTCACTGAAACGCAGTGCTGACATGATCAATTCACCCGGCTTGAAGGTGCCATCGCCGGCTTCGTCTTCTGTCCCCGTCCTGAGGACCTCACGAAGCAGTTCACTGTCGCTCAGCTTTGCGATCTTTGATATCTTCATCCCGTTACGGTTGAGGATGGAGATGGTGATGAGCTTCTTCAGCTCCTCTTCAGTATAGTGTCTTATGTTGGAATCGCTCCTTTCGGGCGTAAGGATCCCGTATCTCTTCTCCCACATTCTGATGGTATGTGCCTTTATACCACAGAAATTCTCCAGATCCTTTATGGAGTATGTCCTGCTTCCTGCATTCATCTCTCTCAATGTTACTTACTCAACAGGTATAACAATGAGGGAGGACAAAAGTTTATTATTATTGCTTCCTGAGCATCCGGGCGGCTCTCTCAAGGTCTTCCGGCGTGTCAATGCCGATACTCTCCCACACTGTCAACGCACAGCGGATGGAATAACCGTTCTCTATCCAGCGCATCTGTTCAAGACTCTCGGCTTTTTCAAGGGGCGACTGCGGGAGGCGGGTCAGCTCCTGCAGCGTTGGGGCGCGGTAACCGTAAAGGCCTATATGTTTATAATATGTGTGCCTGCTGTTCCACTCACTCTCGGGTGCATCACGTAAATAGGGGATCACTGACCTGCTGAAGCAGATGGCATCCATGTTTTTGTTGACCGTTACCTTTGGCTGATTGGGATTGAAAAGCTCCTCTCCCTTTTCGGTCATGCGGATCAGGGTGGCAATGGTAACGGCCTGATCACTGAAGCATCCCATCAGTGACCGGATCTGTTCAGGTCTGATAAATGGCTCGTCGCCCTGGATATTTAATATTACTGTGTTCTCATGGTTCCCCTTTATCATCAGGGCTGCCTCGGCACAACGGTCGGTGCCGCTGCGGTGCCCTGATCCGGTCATCACCGCCCTTCCGCCAAAAGCCGTGACTGCGTCGCGTATCCGCTCATCATCCGTTGCAACCCATACCTCCTCCAGTACCAGTGATGCCTGACGGTAAACGCGCTCAATCATCGTCATGCCCCCGATCATGGCGAGAGGTTTGCCGGGGAAGCGCGATGAGGCATAACGTGCAGGTATTATCCCTGTAAACAGCGTGGCGTGGCTCTCATTCATGCTCCCAAATTACTAAAAAACGCCTTTAACATAATGCAAAAAAGTCGTAAATTCGCAGTTCATTGGATTCTGATGAAGGATTTGCAGAGTGTAAAACAGAGGTTCGGAATTATAGGCAATCACGAGGGATTGAACAGGGCCATTGACATTGCAGTTCAGGTAGCCTCTACTGATCTCTCTGTGCTCATTACCGGCGAAAGCGGCACGGGCAAGGAGGTCTTTCCCCAGGTGATACATACATTCAGCCTGCGTAAACACGGTTCATATATAGCAGTTAACTGTGGCGCCATACCCGAGGGAACAATTGATTCGGAACTATTCGGCCACGAGAAAGGAGCATTTACCGGCGCAACAGACAGTAGAAAAGGCTATTTCGAGGTGGCCAACGGGGGTACTATATTCCTCGATGAGGTGGCCGAACTTCCGCTATCGACACAGGTCAGACTTCTCAGGGTGCTTGAGACGGGAGAGTTTATCAGGGTAGGCTCCTCGAAGATGAAGAAGACCAACGTGCGGGTAATCGCCGCAACCAACATCAACCTTCTCGAGGCCATACAAAATGGCAGGTTTCGCGAAGATCTTTACTACAGGCTAAGCACGGTTCCCATCAATATACCACCTCTGCGCGATCGGTTTGAGGATATCCCCCTGCTATTCCGGAAATTTGCCTCCGATTTTGCCGAAAAATACCGTATGCCCACCATCGCCCTCGACGACGACGCCCGCCGTGTTCT
>CAZVLJ010000156.1:0-3022 GCA_964627825.1 uncultured Rikenella sp.
TAGAGATGAAATGAAATTGAAAACCAGTAAACTTGAAGAAAATGACGATTACATTATCTATAATGTTTATCTTGGTGATTTTGAAAATATCCTTCTGGTTTTTACAAAAGGACAGATACTAAACAACTATATGTACATCAATAAATTAGGAAATGACAATACCAAAGGTATCAATTTGTTAAAGGCAATTTACGAAAGAAACAAAGCAAAATAGAAGAGCGCGGCAAGACAAAAGACATGCAGTGGAATAAATCGCCTAACACGACCAACCTGCAATTTTTACTCCACTCCGTTACGTAAAAACTACAGGTGAGTGGTCGAACCCGTTGAACAAAAGCGCTTCGCGCTGGCTTCACATAGCCACTTTTCCGCTATGTAAATTCATTTATACATAATTTAATTGCAACGTGCAGATAATCATTTTTACTTCTGTGATAATTTTTTTAACTTTTTTCACAGGAGTTTTTTATGACTGCATTACGTCAGAATTTCATCCAGCAGATGGAGCTTAAAGGTCGTTCTCCAAAAACCATCAACACTTATGTACATGTTATTTCAAAACTTTCAAGATTTTATAATCTATCCCCTCTAAAAATATCTACTCAACAAATACGCGATTATCTTCATTATCAGATTAAAAATAAGCTTCTGTGTGAAAAAACAATAAATCAGCATATTGGAGCTTTAAAAACATTTTACAAACACATGCTTCCTGAAAGTGATATCATGAATGGTATCACCTCAATGAAAGAGCCATCCGTATTACCAGTTGTGCTCTCAAAAACGGAGATAGCAAAATTATTAGAAGCTCCAAATAATATCAAGCACAGAGCAATACTTGAAGTTCTTTATTCATCAGGTATCAGACTGCAGGAGTGTTGCGATCTGGAATTGTGTGATGTTATTCGTGAAAGAAATCTTTTACATATTAAATCAGGGAAAGGAAAAAAAGAAAGATATACCATTCTATCAAATAAAGCTCTTAAAACTCTTACATTTTATTATTATTCATGCAGACCCCAAAAATATCTCTTTGAAGGCTTTTATGGAAAACAATATAGTAAAAGATCAGTAGAAAAACTTGTAAGTGCAGCAGCTCAAAAAGCTGGTATAAAAAAGAACGTATCGCCACATATACTCAGACACAGCTTTGCTACACATCTTCATGAAAATGGAGTAAGTCTTCAGATTATTCAGAAATTGCTGGGACATACAGACATAAAAACAACTACTATCTACAGCCACATCAGTACCCAGTCCATAAGTGCAGTTGTTAATCCACTCGATTGTATTATATCCGGAAAGGAGCAGTTATGAGCTCTTTTTCCCAAACAACACTTGCCGATGTATTACGGTCTGGTTTTAAACAGTACCTGGAAAAAAACGATACAATTCCTCTGGAACACTATAAAGTTGCAAATGCCATTATGAAGTGTCAGACAGCAGCTTTGGGTGGAAGATTTTATAAATGTGATGAATGTGGTCACAGTGTAGTTTTTTATAATTCCTGCCGTAACCGGCACTGTCCGCAATGCCAGGCCATGTCACGGGCAAAGTGGGTTGAAAAACGCAACAGAGAATTGTTACCAGTTTCTTATTACCATATAGTATTCACTGTACCGGAGCAGTTGAAACCTTTTGCTTTGCGTAATAAGTCAATATTCTACAATATCCTTTTTAAAGCAGTATCTGAAACTTTGATTCAACTTGGGGCAAATCCATCATTTTTGGGTGGAACTATCGGTATTATAGCCGTTCTTCATACCTGGAACCAGATATTAATGGATCACCCCCATATCCATTGTGTTGTTCCGGCAGGAGCAATATCTGATGACGGTGTTGAGTGGATACCGGCACGAAAAGGATACCTGTTTCCTGTTGATATAATAAAAAAGGTTTACCGTGGTAAATTCATGGACTTTTTCAAGGAAGCGATTTCTAATGGAACTATGCAGTTCCATGGTAAATTGCAGGAATTTATCTCCAGAAAGAATATTATAATAGATACGCTCTACAAAACTGAATGGGTAGTTTATTTAAAAGAATCATTTGCATCACCGGCTGCAGTAATAAAATATCTGGGAGCTTATACTAATCGTATTGCAATAAGTAATAATCGGATAAAGGATATTAAAGATGATAAGGTCAGGTTTTCTTATCAGGACCGCCGCAATGGAAATGAGGAGAGAGAACTGACATTACCTGTAGAACAGTTTATCAGGCGTTTTTTTCTTCATATACTTCCTTGTGGTTTTGTACGGATACGGTATTTTGGTTTTATGGCAAACAGGAATCGGTCAGAGAATATTACACAATGCAGAGTAGCTATTAGTACTAAAAAAACTCATACTGAAAAAATTAAAAACGGTGTGCCGGAAATGGAGTTGATTACAACTCCAACATTTATTTGTCCTGAATGCAAGAATGGAAAGCTTATTTTTCTTGGAGATATTCCCAAACGGGCTGGTCCGGTATTGATTAAAGCTGCGTAAATATAGAAAAGTTACTATTACATTTAAAGTGTCTGGGTAAAATAATTCAGACATTTGGGGGTTATATTGCCAAAAAACGAATAAACGAATGGTTTTTAAGTAAAAAATGACTGTAAACCCTACAATATATCTTAAAAAATCTTTAAAAATCCAATTTTCATCGCAAATGTTTCATACCATATTTATATTAGATAATAATATGTTAATTGAAGGCTGGATACAAAACCCATACAGTAATATTAAAGATAGAGTTTTTTCACGCCTTCGTTCAACGTAATTGTATCAGCAACACCCCGTGAGGGTGTTTGTTAACATGCAGGTTTTTGTTTGGCGTTGCAGATACAATCCTAAACGTTTTTGGCAAGAATGAATTATAGATGCGCGCGAAAACATAAGACAATTTAAAAATAAAAGACGATGACGGCGGCGCAGGAAAATGACAAAGATAATTAAAGGTGGAGCTGAATGGAGAAAGAATATAAATACCATAAACCCATTGGCTATTTTAAAGAAAATCCGTGTCTTAAGAA
>CAZVLJ010000157.1:0-3003 GCA_964627825.1 uncultured Rikenella sp.
TTCAGGGAGGCCTGGCCTGAGTTTCAGGAAAAGGAATTCAGCGGATCTTTCATTGTCAATAGTCTCTTCCTGCTGAAACATAACGGCAGGAACTGGGATGTATATAAGGAATTCACGTTCGGTAGTAATGGATAGGAGGAGGTTCATATCAGAGAGTACACTTGCTGCAGCAGGATGGCTGACAGTCAGTCCTGTCCGTGTCCTTGCCGCTTCGTTTGAGAGACCAGGCTATCCGTACAGGGAGAACAAACTATATGATATTTTCCGTGATCCGGCCTCAGGGTACCGTCCTTTCGTGAGATGGTGGTGGAACGGCAACAAGGTTGAGGTAACAGAGCTCATCAGGGAACTTCATCTGCTGAAAGAAGCCGGCATAGGCGGTGTTGAGATCAATCCCGTGGCATTCCCTTCACGGTTTGACGGTGATGATCTCGGCATACCGTCAGTGAGATGGCTCAGCGAGGAGTGGAGCAGAATGCTGAAGGAGGCGTTTGCAGAGGCGAAGAGGCTGGATATGACATGCGACCTGATAGTTGGATCAGGATGGCCTTTTGGCGCAGAGGACATTGCCGCGGAAGAGCAGTCACAGATAGCCGTTATTGCAGTGAAGAAAGTGACAGGTCCTGTTGACTACTCTTTCTCCCGCGATGAGATCTTCGCGGAGGCGGGGCCTGCCATCAGCTCACCATGGCCCGGGAGAAAGTATTCACTGCTCTCAATGATGCTGGTGCCTGACCCGCTCTCATCCACTGATGAGATAACTGATCTGTCAGACAGGATCGGGGATGAGTTTTTCGACTTTTTTGTGCCTGAGGGTGATCATGCGTTATATGCACTGGTACATGTAAGCGGCTTCATGCAGGTGATCAATGGCGCTCCGGGAGCCAGCGGCCCGGTACTGAATCACTTCAATGAGGCGGCAGTCAAACGGTATCTGAACAGGATGGCTGACTCCATTGAGCCCGTAACCGGCCCGCTCTCCGAACACCTGAGAGCACTGTTCACTGACAGCATGGAGCTCGAAGGCACAAACTGGACTGATGACATGAGAGAACAGTTTTTTAAAAGACGGGGCTATGACATCGTCCCGTACCTGCCATTTGTTCTCTTCAGGACCGGAGCCATGGGGAATGTCACTGACTTCAGTTACGGGGTGGAATACGGAACCGGTTTCCTGGATATGATCCGCCGTATGCGGTATGATTTTGAACTGACAAAGGCAGAGCTGCTTGAAGAGAGATTTTTGAGGAGCTTTGCCGGGTGGTGCAAAGAGCTGGGAGTCAGCTCACGCATGCAGGCTTACGGGAGGGGTTTCCTCCCGCTCGAGAGCAGCATGACCGTTGACATCCCCGAGGGGGAGTCGTGGACAATGAACTGGCTTAAGCACAGGATAGGAGAGGAGATGCCGGAAAGCGATTACCGCCGCGGCAGAGCCTACACAATGGTTAACAAGTACGTCTCATCAGCAGCACACCTGGCCGGCAAAAGACTGATAAGCTGCGAGGAGATGACTGATACCTATACTGTCTTCAATACTTCACTGGAAAACCTGAAGATTGGCAGTGACCAGAGCATTATCTCGGGAGTGACTCATTCCATATTCCACGGCTTCAACTACTCCCCGCCGGAGGCGCCATGGCCCGGATGGATAAGGTACGGCGGCTACTTCAATGAAAACAATAACTGGTGGCCCCATTTCCACCTGCTGAATGCATATAAAGCCAGACTGTCAGCACTGCTGCAGAACTGTGACATGTATGCTGACATTGCACTGTTGCCGCCCACCACTGATATGTGGAGCCTCATCGGGATGCAGAATGAGCCTTTCCCGTCAGTACTGCATGCCGGTTATCTGTCACTTGTGTGGGAGGCCATGGCTAAGAACGGCAGCGGATGTGATTATGTCTCAGAAAGAATACTTCAGGATGCCACCGTTGAAGGGAAGCATCTCAGCTATGGCTCACGCAGATACCATACCCTGTTCCTGGCCGGCGTTGAAAGCCTACTGCCGGACACTGCACGAAAGATACTTCAGTTTGTCAGATCAGGAGGAAGAGTCTTCTGCATTGATACCATCCCGTCAAAGTCAGCCGGGTGGAATGACCATGAAAACAATGACGCTGCTGTCAGGCTGGTGGTTGAAAAGATGAAAGCATACCCACACCGGTTCATCATGCTTCAAAAGCCGGAAAATGACTTCATAGGTTGGTACAGAACCGTTCAAGAACGGTACTGGATTGATCCCTGGATCAGAATTGAAAACCCTGATCCCTTTCTTATGCAGGTAAGGTACAGTGCGGAGGACGGCTCGGAATATGTTTTTATCGTCAATTCGCATCTTCATGAATCCCGTCAAACCAGAGTACATTTCTCGTCTGAGCTTACCCGCAGGCACCACTGTTCAGTCTGGATGGCAGAGGCGGGAGAGAGAAAAAAAGTGTTGACTGAGCCGGGCGGAAGTGTGATGCTTGATATGGGCCCGGCAGAGTCATTGCTGTTTGCCTTTGACCGTGAGAAGGTTCAGGAAGAGTGGAAGCCCCTGCCTGTCACCGGCAGTGATAAGATGTTGCTTGACACCGGATGGCAGGCAGAGTTCAGGCATTGCCGTGACGGCTCGGTTAAGGAGGTGGTGATGGACAGGCTGGCTGACCTGAAGGAAATGCCCGAGTTTGTTTACTTTTCCGGCACGGTGACCTACAGGAATAAGTTTGAATGCACTGATCCGGCAGGGATGGTGATCAATCTGGGAAAAATATTCGGGACCTCAGAGCTGAGGATAAACGGTGTGAGCTGCGGGGTAAAGTGGTATGGCCGCAGGATCTTCAACATTGAAAGATATCTAAGGACAGGAATAAATGAAATTGAAGTCATTGTCACAACATCCATGGGTAACTATATGAAATCCCTGACTGATAATCCCATCGCTCAATATTGGACGAATGCCGGATCCAAGATCCAGCCGCTTCAATCGATGGGCATGACAGGACCAGTCACTTATTATAA
>CAZVLJ010000158.1:0-2928 GCA_964627825.1 uncultured Rikenella sp.
AACACGCGCCACCGCGACTCTGCGCCAACGCCACATACCGCCGAACGTTATAGCCAATGCGGTGTCATACAACATGATATAAACTTCAAGACAAATCCTCCTATTATTTGGCACATTTGCTTTTGCGCATTTCTAGCCTCAGCACAAATGCAAAAGCAAAAGAGCCAAATTAAAACATGTTCCTAATAGCTTCAGTTCAGTTATATCAATACTAAAATTAAAATCACTTTCATGCTTAAATTTTTCAAAAAAGCCACCCATGAACCAATAAATCTGCAAATTGGTGACGTAAAAAAGTACTACCCGGAGATTGCAGAAATCATATTAAAGGGGCCTGATTGTGACTCTATTAAAGATGCATATGGCCCTTTCGGTTCTATAAATAATCCAATACCAGTCAATGGATCAATCGGTGAAATTAAATATTTAGCTAAGCTCAGAGGCAAGACAGGTCAAGCTGTTTTTTTCCATAGAATTGCCAGTATTGAGTCCACAATTACTGAGAATCCAATTGATAAATATGAAATTGTTTGTCTAGATAATACTCAATGGACCGAACTCTATTTTGATTTGTACCATCCAAGACGCTCAAATAAATCCCCAAAAGGATTTTCACTAATGCCATTCAATGAAAATTTAAAAATGGATTTACCTTTTGGATTTGGGGTGGATTACTTTGTTCCTGATTTCCCATATGGATTGCCATCAATTTTAGAAAAGGAGGTAAGTGCAGCAATAAGTAGAAGGGCAAAGGCAAGATTAGAAAAAAGTAAATTCATAAATCCATATTTAAAACCCACTTCAGGGCCTCAACAAAAAAAATCAATAATGCTTGATAACAAGGGTATATCAAAAGAAGAATCCCCAACCTCGATTGAGCATTATAATTTTTTTTCTGGCTTTATTAATAAAATTTTGTCCATTGAAAAAGACCTCATTAGGCACCAGACAGACAACCTGAAAAACTTTAAAAGTCCTCTTCTTTTTAATAATCATTATCATGTTCGATTTATGATTGAGAGGTATCTTTATCTTCGTGCATACTTAGGTTTCCTAAACCAGAATATTAACCTCCAAAATTTACATAATTACATATGTTCAATCTCATCCGAAGAATATGGTATTTCAATTCCAGATTCATTGGCCTTTATGAAGAATAGAATTGATTTTTACCAAAGGGAGCTTGAAATGCTCTCCTCTTTCAAATTTCCTCACCCCGGAAAAATTATATGGTGCATGCATAATCCATCAAATCAAGAAATTACTGATGGAATAAACACAATGTTTGAAGAAAACTTATTTGCTGGTATGTATCTGCTAGGTATTATTAATGATACATTTAAAACGGACTATACCAATTACTCCAGGTCATTTAAGAATTCAAATGAAGGAACTGAAGAAGCAGCTAAGTTCTTTCAAATGGGAGTACAATGCGAAAAATCAGGTGATTATGAGAATGCATTAGAAAATCTCATGAAGGCTGAGTCCATTAATCCGAAAATAGAAGGGTTGTCAGCTCATATTCTAATTTCTAAATTTTGGACTGGGGAATATGATATTGAAAAAGATCATGAATTTTTATATGATTCTTTAACAGATGAAATTTCAAGGAATCCAAATCTATATTCGTTATATGAAACAAGGGCTTGGTTATGCTACCATATCCTAAACAATATTGAACTCGACAAAAATGAGGTAAAAATCTATTCTGAAAGATCCGAGAATGATTTTAATTTCTGTATTTCCAAAGATCCTTTTAATCACTACTTGTACTCTGCTAGGGCATTATTATTCTCATCTCAAAAAGAGTACTATAAAGCTCTTAAGGACCTTAATAGAGCTGTCAAACTTCAACCTACCATATCTCAAATATACTATGATAGAGCCTTAGTATACAGAGCGTTGAATGAATTTTTATTAGCCAAAACTGATATCGAAAATGCAATATCTACATGCATCAATGATAGGCAGAAGGAAAGGTTTCTTAAATTTAACCAAGATTTAGAAGATTCTATGAATAAAGAAAACACGGATAGGAAATTATGATTTGCTTTTGAATTCTTAAATCCATGAAATCAATGCAGATAAAGCTTCATTATCAAATTTACATCATTTTGGAGACATTTCGTTGATAATTACTAATAGATCAATCTATTAAAGGTAACAAGTACACATCATTAATTTTCCTTAGCACTGGCTTTTACAACAATTTAAGTAACATGATGGAAAACATTATTCTATTAACAACATATGGCATTTTGGGACTTGTGAACGTCTATTGTTTTCAATTTCAAAGAACTACTCGTAAAATTCGAAAATTCTCAGTTGGTACAGCAGTGCAAAACCTTGAGAAAGTATTATTACCGGACTGGTATTATTGGTTATATTTTATGAGTTTTGCAAGATTTGTGCCGCTTATCTGGTTGATATTCAATGACTGGAAAATCGCATTGATTTCTGTATTAGTCATCTTTCTACTTAAACAATTTATTCCCATAAATGACTATGATAATATTCAAAGAATAAAAAAAGAACTTAAAAGAAAAATAGATTCCAAAGTAGCATCAAATTTGGATTTAACACTTTACGAAATCGTTCTAGAAGCAGAAAAGGCAACCCTTTGATGTGCAAATCCTAAAGTTATAAAACCATGCAAGCCCTTTTAAAAGCCCCTCAATCCGATACATAGTCAAAGCTTTTAAAAGAGCTTGCTCTTCGATTTTATGAATTTTTATATCTTATTCTCTAATAAATCGCACTGGCTATAACAGGTCGGTATATGTCATTGGCTTTCCGTGGCGCGACAATTGGGTAACTAAAGAAGAAGGTTTTGTGGTTGGCGCCACGGCCTGCCCCGGCTCCCGCCGGGGACTCCCTCCTGGTGTCACGGTTTTTGCCAACGCGAGAATAAACAAAACAACATCATAA
>CAZVLJ010000159.1:0-2904 GCA_964627825.1 uncultured Rikenella sp.
ATGAATAGCTCTTTGGCCAGTCATTAAATACCTTGACTGTCCTGAATAACAACCGTAGGATTAGTCTTTTTTCATTTGGGATCCATCCCTTGTCCGGATGAATGCTCATCTCAACCTCGTTTTCCAGGCTCCTGAGGTGATACACTCCCCGGATGGATCCCGCAGCGTTATCCGTGGTAATCACAAAATCGCCATCAAGCTCCAGGCCATCTCGCAGACATACAAGATCAGGCACCGGAGGCGAAAACTCAATGTTTATCCGGTGCTTCCTGTTTGTGGCTGTCATTCTCCTTATCTCGTGGTGCCCGCCATTGTTGACCAGCTCATAGGTTACATTACCGTTCACAGCTCTGTTGTCTTCACCCGGGAAGAGAGGCAGCAACTGACCCTGGAAATTCCTGTTCCAGTCAACATTGAATGTGTCAGCCGAATACCGGGAAAAGTAGTTTTTCGCACCATCCAGCGGCAGGGGGAAGGTGTCCGGCTTATGCCTGGATCTGTCAATCAGGATATCAATATCAGTATGTTTTCGCTTTGCGAAAGACATCCCGTATAACGAATACACAGGGAAGGACCTCGGCAGCTTCGCCAGCGTTCCGATAGGAGCAAGCAGGAAAAAAGGCTTCTTGAGCGGTCTCCTGTTCTCATCTGCCTTCACCCTGATCTCGCGACCGTACCTGTCCTCAAAAGCGAAGAACACGTCCAGTTGCTCTTCATCCACTTCGAATCTTGCCCCTTCCAGCGGACACACTGTGAAGTTCACATCGTTAAGCAGACTCTCCTGGGAGGCGAGAGGATAGCCGGGCTGATGATATACATCAGCTCCGCCGTCATTCCGGTAGGCTATCACAAGCAGCCGTTTATTGCCGGCTGTATCGCGCGCCCGCTGTAGCTCGAAGGTATTATAGTACTTATCCGGGTCCTTCTCGAAATTGACCAGGATAAGATGCTCCATAGCATCGATGCTCAGGCTGAATGGCGGGTAGAAACTGCCGTCTGAACCTTTGGAATAGATATCAATGGTTAAATTGCCCATCTCCTTATTGCCTGTTAAAATTAAGTTTAATCTTTCTGAGATTTACTGTTATTGAGCATAACCTTCCTCTGAACCGCCCGGCAGAGACTCCCCGGTACCCAGCCCCATCCCGCTCTTCAGTGTCTCCAGGAACTGGTTCATGAACCGTGCCGCGGGAGCGCCGTCAACAATGTCATGATCAAAGGAGCCGGTCAGGCAAAGGAACTCCCGCTCCTCATGCTTCTCACCGGTGAAGACCATCCGCTTCTCTATGCTCCCGACCGTGATCAGCACCGTCCCGCTGCCATGGGGGATGAACCATACCGGCTCGCGACTGAACATCCCAACCGCTGTCACTGCGATCTTGCCGTACCGCTTCGCCAGCCTGATGTTCCTGTCAGCAAGGCGCACAAATGTTTTCAGCATGAAACCCGGGATATGCCGTATCCATGTCATGCCGGAAAACCCTCCCAGGGTTGACTCGCTGCGGGTCCGTGCAGACCTGATCAGGTCATTGATCTCGCGGAAGGTGAGGCTCTGTGCCGCCTCTATCGCCAGCGGCTCAGGGACTCTCTCACCAGAGATCTCCCGCTCCACAAGTACGCTGACAGTGACATCATCAAGAGTTATGAGCCTGTTCCCCCGCCTGAATGTATTGAGGTGAGGGTGCTCCTTTATCACCTGTGCCAGGCAGTAAACGATATATGCCGTAAATGAGAGCTTCTCCCCGGTGCGTTCAAAGTGCTCCCGCATCATCCGGCGGGGCAGGGTGATGTCTGTCTCGCAGAGCGAATGGATCGTGCTCTTCCTGGCGGTTACGGCCGCCGAAGCAGCCACCATCTTCCTGTTGAAGCTGACCCTCTCCGAGGTGAATCCTCTCCTGCCTGAAGCGTTTCCCTTTTTCCCGGAGGCATTTTCTTTCTTTTCGGAGGCATTTCCTCTTTTCCCGGAGACATTTTCTTTTTTCCCGGAGACATTTCCTTCCTTACCGGAGGTGTTTCTTTCTCTCCCGGAGCTATGCCCTTCCCTCGCCGTACCGGTCACCCCGTCCCGTGAGCTGATCCTTTTCTTCATGACCTGTTACCTTGACCTTACCCAGCTGTCAAAATCAGTCGCAGGTCTGCCCAGGGCGGCAAGGTCAGCCTCGGGCACCTCCGGCTCCTTCACCTTTTCGAAATAACCGAAGAGCGAGGCAGCGAACTTCAGCTGACTGTTGCGGGTCAGGAAGGCGATGACCTTCAGCGGCAGGAGGGGAGTCTCACCAACGGTCTTTATCTCAGGGTGCAGCGCTCTACAATATTTCTCAAGCATCTCTTTCATTGTGTATCTCTCCGGGCCATAGACAAAATAGATCTTGTTCTCTGCCCCGGGAGTAGAATAGGCGTCTGCCACCATCTTTCCCAGGTCGTCAGCAGCCACCCAGTGATACCGCTCTGTGATATTGCCTAGGACAGATGCCTTGCCGTTCCTGACAAACATGCCCAGCGACTCGAAGAACCATGTGGGACGGAAAATATAGTACGGTATGCCGCTCTGCATGATCATCTGTTCCGTCCTGAACTTGTCGTCTGTAAACTTGAACCACCGGTTCTCCTCCGTCACGGTGCATCCCGAGACCAGGCTGATGCGCCTGACACCGTTCTTTTTCGAAACTTCAATAATATTTGCGACGGCTTTAACATCGTCTGCCGAGGCGAGTGATATATGCACCGCATCGCACCCGCTCACAGCCTTTTCAAGATCTGCCGGGTTGAAAACATCGCCCTGCACGATGTCATAATCGTTGATGAACATAGACGGTTTCACCGACCGCGAGAACAGTCGCAGATCATACCCTTTTTCGTCCAGTTTGCGGATAACAGGACCCGCCAGCAGCCCGCTGGCGCCGA
>CAZVLJ010000160.1:0-2902 GCA_964627825.1 uncultured Rikenella sp.
ATTAGAATTCAGTGGACAAGAAGGTAAAAATCATATTGAAAAGTTTATTGCCTTTTGTAATGAAGGTAAAGGTTTCATTATATCATAAACCTAAACTATTGAAAACATCCACCATTAAATAGCAGATGCCTTTACCAAGTAATTATAAATGAGAAAACTCAATAAATCCGATGCTTCTTGAGCTTTGACAGATTAACTGTAGCGGACATAAATAAGCTTGTGTATTTAAGTTCTTTCCCATCATTATTGAGCACCCTGCAAATACCTGAATGGTCAATTCCAATGTATTGGCCATTTGGATTTAGATAAGACGCGAGAATTTGCTCAGAGAACCTGACAACCAAAATGGGGTTGAAATACATGTCATTGAATGCTGAAGAAAGTGTCTTAAGATAATGATCAAATGCTCTATCAGGTTCTCCTACGAAATGAATAAAATTTAAAGCTGTCAGTTCCACTTTATCTCTTACAACTGGATGCCAGTATCTGTGTTGAATCAGGTAAACATAAAGCCAGAAATGATATCCAACTTTCGGAAGGAATTCATCAAATTTTTGTTTCTGATAATCATCTTCACTGTATTTAACAAATGGCATTTTGATCAGTAGTTTGGAAAAGTGCAGAAGTATTTCCAGCATTCTATCTGCATATAATTGTCCCAATTCCTTATGATTCGATTTGCCCGCATCAGACTTTTCAAATTCATACTCTTTAAAATTGCAGACTACTGTTAAAATGTGAGTCACCAGCAAAAAGTTACCAAAATCAAGTTCATTTATTTTATGATTTGTGCTATAGCATATCCGGTTTAGTTGGCCAATGTAATTATCTGCGAGCCTGGTAACACTATTAATTATTCGTCTAAAATGATCAATATTTTTAACAATGACCTTGTCTTTATCCTGATCCGCTTCTTTTCTTTCCCTGCTTCGTTCTGCGCTTCCTTCTTCCTCCTCGTCCATCAATTCTTCATCAACATTTGTATGCTTTTCCTGAAACAACCTTGATATGGTTTCCCACAACTGTGTTGAAGAGTGACCTCTCACAATTGTTTCAGCTTTCTTTCGATCCTTAGCTGCTTCGACAGCCTCATCATATGTCATTTCAGCCGCAGAAATATCATCCTCATCTTCTTTATCAGATTTCTTTCCCCTACCTGGTCTAATATCAGAGCACGTTTCCCGACTTTTATTTAAATCATTGATGAATTCAATAATCTCAAATTCATTTATTGTACCTCCTTCGAGTGAAGTCAAAACCTGCCTAATTGTTCTGTTCCCTTTTGAAGGATCCGTGTGAATGAGTTTATCAATAAAATTGATAAGCTGCTTATTTGATAATTGTTCACCCGCTTCAGACTGAAGTACGACGTATGAAGGATTATTATCAAGAACTTTTTCAGAAAGATATATTGCTAATGAATTAGAATCCGGCTTTTCTAGTATTTCATTAAATATTTCATTCCCAGTGCTATCATAAATGCATAATTTTTGAATCAATTCAGATGGAGCTTGATATTCTATCCGTAATCGTTTTCCGCTTAAATCGGCACAAAGGATCTGTGATTTTTTTAGATGAATAATTCTATCCGGATCAACGATAGATGAATAATCACGTACTAATTTTTCAACAGAAACTTTTTGTTTTCCTCCGGAAATCCCAAGTTCCTTTAACAATCCTGTATTTGTGGTCTTATAAAGTGCACAGAACTCTTCATTTAATGATTTATTGGTTTCACTGCCTATCCCAGCAAGAGTAGCATTAGCACTACCAATAATGCAGTATTCATAGTCTCCTGCTTCAAAATGGAACAGCTTGCTGTGTAATTTTCTGTAGTAATCTTCTGTGCTGGAAATGTTTTGTTTGCCTCTGTTTGTTTCTTCCCAGTTGTAAAAGTCGATTTTCTGCTGTTGTGCCATTTTATTAGGAGGCAATCCAAATTTGGAAGGAAGATATACTTCGATCCGTGCTTTGTTGTACTTATGAGTAAGATTTAACAGTGTTGTGCCATCCTCGTCAAAATAAGGACAGACAACAGTAATACGGGTTACTTCATCTGTTGGAATAAGACTTAATATTTGTTCGAATACTGTTGACTGATCATTATATAGTAAGGCAACTTCATATTCATCATTTAGTTTGTAGAATTTATGCTTTGATCCAGCTTTAATTTCTAACAAACTACAAGTTTTTGGGAGGATCTTGAATAACCTGTCTTTGCTATATCCTTCAAGGGGTTTTGCAAGAGTTACGAGATAATTCCAGGCTTCTTGTATCAGTGGCAACTGAACCTTGTTTCCTTTGTCAGCATAAAATGCTGTGAATATCTCATGATTTTTTCCATGGCCTCCCGCAGTTATATTACCTGAACCAAAGAACAGAAGCAATTGATCATCTCCAATTAAAAAGTTCAATTTAGGATGAAAAGCTCCCTTCGATTCAATACCCGATACAGAATATGATTGGCTAAGGTGTTTTAAGTTGGCGGATGCAATCCCTAATTCATTGTCAAGCATTCTCTGATCTGCCAGAACCATAATGCTTGAAACCCATTTTTGCCTGAGAGTTCTCAGAACCTGGTTTTCGAAATGGTGAAAATTGAAAGAGAAGCTGGTCAGTACAGCAGAATGAAATTTATTTCTTCCTCCGGGTACCTCCTGATATAGTTTCTTCTCAATCGTGATGCAGTAATATCTTCTATCAGCAAGTTACCTGAATCTGTTATCTGGCCGGAATTATTAATGAAGCCCAGGTCGGTGAGGAAATTTTGTAAGGTCCTTAACCGGGGATTTGTAAATCGCGGATCCATAGTCTGGATATGTCCTATCATTCCATCCTCTATCACAAATTTCACAAGATTGGATTCTCCATTCCCCATTTTTCTATATGCTGTAGAAATATG
>CAZVLJ010000161.1:0-2877 GCA_964627825.1 uncultured Rikenella sp.
GCATGCATTGTGTGAGCCACATCCCATACGGTGCTCTCAACTGCCATGTAGGCCGCTGCCTCACTTATCAGGTCAGTGGCATTGTGCGATATGATCTGCACACCCAGAACCTCGCCGTACTTAGGTTCTGAGATTATACGGAGAATTCCTTCCGGCTGTCCCTCCGTCAGCGCCTTGCCATTGGCTGAGAGCGGAAACTCATTGACCTTGTATTCAGCACCTTCTGTTGTCAGCTGCTGCTCGGTCTTTCCAATCTGGGCAATTTCGGGATCAGTGTAGAGTGTTAATGGCACCCTCTCCGTTTGCATGGTCTCAGTAATGCCGAGGATATGGTTCACTGCTGCCAGCGCCTGAGCCGAGGCGGCATGGGCATAAATGCTCCTGCCGTTCACGTCGCCAACAGCATAGACTCCCTTGACGCTTGTCATGAAATGTTCGTCGACAACATAGAAACTCTCATTCTCTTCAGGATTCAATGACCCCGTCGGCTTGATTCCCCTACGGGGCATGCAGTTAACAATGCCCTCGTAGTCATCAATGTTCTCCGGATCAAAGCCGGCTGTGCCTTCTATTGTTTTGACCTTCAGAGAGGCCAGCCTTTTATCGATATATGAGTTGAGATAATCATCCAACGACGGGAACACCTTGTCTGCAGTTTTAAGAAGGGTCACATCCTTTCCTATCAGGGCCAGCATCTGCGAGACCTCGGCAGCCACGGGACCCTCTCCAACAACAAGCAACTTCTGAGGTATCTCCTTCTGCGAGAACATATTCTCGAGGTTGATGATCCGGCTCTCATCACCCACCTTGAAGGGCAGGGGTTTTGGGTATGAACCCGTTGCAATGATTATGTTCTTTGCCTTGAGCATCCGGTTGTCAACCACCACAGTGTCTGCTGCCTCAATGGAAGCGGTCCCGGAAATGGTCTCCACATTGTTCTTCTTCAGCAGGTATTCAACACCCTTGGTAAGGCGACGAACAATTCGTTCCGACCGCTTCACACCCTTCTCCCAGCTGAATGTCAGCTTCTTCGGGTCGAGGCCCTCAACCCCGAAGTCGGCTGCCATACCGAGTCTGGAAAAATACTTTGCGCTTTCAAGCATTGCCTTGGATGGTATGCACCCCCAGTTGAGGCACATCCCGCCAACATGCTTTTTCTCAATCACGGCTGTCTTCAGTCCTGCCTGTCCGGCCCTGATGGCGGCCACGTAACCTGCCGGTCCGGCGCCGATAATTATAAGATCATAATCCATCTCCTGTCTCCTTTTTTTATTGTCTCATAATAAGCGCCAGCGGATCTGAAACACCTGCTGCCACATCATTCAGGAACTCTGTTGCTTCTGCACCGTCAACCATCCTGTGATCAACAGAGAGTGAGAGGGGCATGACGTTTCCTGCCTTTACCTCACCGTCGGCCACCACCGGTTGCTGGTTGATACGGCCTATACCGAGGATTCCCACCTGCGGGTAGTTTATCACGGGCACTCCGAACCAGCCGCCCAGGGCGCCGTAGTTGGTAATTGTGAATGTGCCGTCCTTCATGTCATCGAGGGTCAGCTTCCTGTCGCGTGCCTTGACTGCTATCTCTGCCACGGCCCGACTCAGCTCCCTGATGCTCAGCTTGTCGGCGTCACGTATTACCGGAACCACAAGTCCATCCTCGGTGCTTACGGCTATACCGATGTTATAGTAGTTCTTATAGATAATATTGCCCTTTTCGAAGTCCATCTCGGAATTGAGTTCCGGGTGTCGCTTCAGCGCCGCAACCACTGCCTTGATAATAAAGGGCAGGTAGGTAAGGCTGAGCTCCTCCTTTTTGTACTCCTCCTTGTAGCGGGCGCGGGCCTCCACCAGTCTTGAAACTTCCGGTTCTTCGAAGAGGGTCATGTGTGCGGTGCTTTGCTTAGAGCGCAGCATGTTGCGGGCTATCGACTTCCTGATCTGCGTCATTGGTCTGATCTCAATGAGTTCACCCGGGGCTGCCTGGGCTGCGGGTGCCTTCGCGGCAGCGGACACAACAGGAGCAGCGGGAGCGTGGAAGTTCTGTATATCGCTCTTCATCACCCTGCCTGCGGGGCCGGTGCCGGTCACCAGGTTGATATCGATATTCATCTCCCTGGCCATAGCCCTGGCAACGGGTGTTGCCAGCACCTTGCGTCGCTCAGCGGAAGCGGCTGCCGGCTTAGGCTCCGTTCCCTCCTCGCTGGCAGGCAGAAGGGCATTGCCTGATGCCACCTCTATGGTGCCAACCACGCCTGCGCCCTTCTCCTCAACCTGTTCGGGCCCGGTGGAAGGAGCTTCTGCAGCCTCTTCGCCTTCTATCTCAATCTCAACAAGCGTTTCTCCCACGTGGATGGTTTCCCCCACCTTGCCATAGCGCGCTGCAATAACACCTGCCCGCGGCGAGGGGATATCCGTTACCACCTTGTCAGTCTCCATCTTTACCAGCGGCTGTCCCACCTTGACGGCAGTGCCCTTGTCAACGTACCACTCGATGATGATACCCTCTGTGAGTCCTTCGCCTATATCCGGAAATTTAAAAATATGTCTCATTACTTCAGAATTTTATAGTTCTTTCAATCTCGTAGAAGATCTTATCCGGGGTGATCATATAGTGATGCTCGCCCCTGGGGTAGGGTACAATCACGTCAAAGGCAGCCACTCTCTTCGGGGGCGCCTCGAGGTGCAGGAATGCCTCCTCGTTGGCCACTGCCATGATCTCAGAGCCCACACCGAAGCTTCGCGGCTCCTCGCCGACAAAGATGAGTCTTCCGGTTTTCTTCACAGAAGCGGTAATTGTTTCCTTGTCAAGGGGATATATGGTTCTCAGGTCTATCAGCTCCACCGAGTATCCTGCCTCTTTCGCCATCACCATTG
>CAZVLJ010000162.1:0-2803 GCA_964627825.1 uncultured Rikenella sp.
GACGGATCAATGACGGCATTGTTTATCACAGGCTCAATTTCAGGACCATCAGGTCCTTCAGGATCACCGCATGACTGGCACTGCAGAATCATTCCTGCTGAAATTGCAAAGACTGTCAGTCTTTTCATAAAATCAGAATTCATTAAACCTACGGATCATTTCAAACAAAAGGTCCTATACCTATCCCTGTTCCGGGGTCTTAAACAACGGTCAGCACCGTCTTATGCAAATTCCAGTCCCTTGACGAAGATCCTGTCATTATCCCGAAATCGCCAGGTTCCATGACAAAGGTGTTCATTCTCACCTATGGCAAGATATAAGCCTTCCGATAATTTCTTTATATGCAGATTTACAATACGTTCCATACATATTTTTACATTAAAACAAAGATAGTGATTAATTGTCAATTTATCCCTTTTTAAAATGAACCACAACAATACTACATCACCCACTCCAGGCTTCAGACCGGGGTGCCTGCGCCTGTTATGATCACCCGGGCTTTAGCCCTGGCTTTGATGGTTAAAAAAAACCAAATTTTAAAATAAAATGATAGATTTACCAAATGTTTTCTCCGTGAAAAAGCTTTCATTTGGACCGCCTTCAATGGGATCAACTGGTTCCGTGGAATGGGGTTGATTAACAGGTGTATGTAAATCTCCAACTAATAATAAAAAAGCATGAGCCTAACTTCTCAAAAAATCTCAGTGTTCGAAAAAATAGGGTATAGTCTGGGAGACTTTGCTGCGAACCTGGTTTTCCAAACACTGATTACTTATTTAGCTTATTTCTATACGGACATTTATGGGCTGAAAAGCACCGATGCCTCAATAGTAATGTTAATTGTCGGCCTGGTTGCCGCGTTTGGGTTTAATCCTTTGATTGGCATATTGGCTGACAGAACCAATTCGAGATGGGGCAAATTCCGGCCCTGGATATTATTCACTGCTATTCCTCTTGGCGTTATTGCCATACTGGCCTTTTCAACGCCGGACTTTTCATACAAGGGGAAGTTAATCTATGCTACTGCAACCTATACTCTGTTGTTGTTGATGTATGCTTCCAGCAATCTTCCGTATGCAGCACTGAGCGGTGTCATAACCGGGGATATGGGAGAAAGAAATAGTATCTCATCGTATCGTTTTGTTGCTGTGATGGTTGCGCAGTTCTTTGTACAGGTGTTCATGCTGCCGATTATTGAATATGCCGGCCACGGAGACAAAGCCGCCGGTATTGAATCGGTTATGACCTGGATGTCTATCATTGGCTCTGTGATGCTGATTATAACATTTCTTTCAACCAGGGAGCGCATTGTTCCGGATATGGAACAACAATCATCTGTTAAGGATGACCTAACTGATCTTTCGAAAAACAGACCCTGGCTTATAATGCTTGTCCTGACCGTCCTGGTGTTTATCACTCTTGCGATGAAAGGAGGCTCCTATGTCTATTATTTCAATAATTACGTAGATGAAGCGGCCCTTGAGAATTTTATTCACCCGATTATTGCTGCCCTGTCAGGTATTGGTGTTAATTTCTTTGGCTCAGATCCGGTTTCTGCAGGATTTGGTTTATTCAATGCAGGAGGAATACTCTTCGGGATTATTGGAATTGCAATATCGAAAAAGCTTGCAGACAAGTATGGGAAACGGGATGTTTTCAGGTATGCCTTACTCGTTGCGACCATGTTTGTTCTGATTTTTATCTTTTTCAAGCCCGGGAATGTAAAACTGATGTTTATTTCGCAAATCATGCACGGATTTACCTATGGGATTACTACACCGATTCTCTGGGCCATGATTGCTGATGTTGCCGACTATTCAGAATGGAAAACAAACCGCAGGGCAACGGCCATAATATTCTCTGCAATGATGGTAGGCCTTAAGGCAGGGCTTTCAATAGGAGGCGCCCTTGTTGCATGGATCCTCGGTCTGTACGGGTACATTCCTATAGAAGGTACAGTTGCCGGGGCAGAAATCATTCAACCTGATACTGTTGCTACAGGAGCAAAAATGCTTGTCAGTGTATATCCGTCCATCCCATTCCTTATCGGAGTCGGATTATTGTTCTTCTATGTTATTGATAAAAAAATGGAGGTAAAAATTGAGTCAGAGCTGCATGCCCGCAGGGGACAGGTAGTTGCATAACCGATTATAAAAAAACAAATAGAATATAATGAAAATCAAGACTATTACTGCAATAATTGCCATTATTTTTATGTCAAACATATCCGCTATGGCGCAAAAGACAATAGCCAAGGCTACCAAAGGCAAATTCCTTTTTGGAGTAGCTGTTAACATGCAACAGGTTAACGGCAATAACCCCATAGAATCAGAATTGATTGCAAGGGAGTTCAATTCCATTGTCGCCGAAAACTGCATGAAACCACAGCCGATTCATCCGCAGGAAGACAAATACAATTGGGAAGATGCAGACAAATTTGTGGCATTTGGAGAAAAAAACAAACAGGCTGTAATAGGGCATTGCCTTATGTGGCATTCCCAGATAGGGAGGTGGTTCTTTGTAGATGAAGAAGGTAAGGATGTTTCCCCGGAAGTTCTCAAGGAACGCATGCGTCAACACATTTATACAGTTGTGGGTCGCTATAAAGGCCGTGTTAAAGGCTGGGACGTTGTAAACGAGGCCTTTGAAGACGACGGCTCATACCGCAACAGCAAATTCTACCGGATACTGAGCAAGGACTTCATCAAATATGCTTTTCAGTTTGCCCATGAAGCCGACCCGGATGCGGAATTGTACTACAACGATTATAATGTAGAAACTCCGGCAAAATGCGATGCAATTG
>CAZVLJ010000163.1:0-2798 GCA_964627825.1 uncultured Rikenella sp.
TCTCAAAGGAGATCATGCCTGCCGGCACCTTTACCTCCACCTCGTCACCAACCTTCCTGCCCATGATTCCCTGGGCTATGGGGGAGGTAGCGGCAATCTTACCCTCCTTGAGGTTAGCCTCACCCTCAGGTACAAGCTGGTACTCCATCACAGTGCCGGTAGCCTTGTTCCGGATCCTTACTCTGTTAAGGATCTGCACTGACTTGGTATTGATCCTCGAACCGTCAATGATGCGTGACCTTGCCACCTGGTCTTCCAGGCGGGCAATCTTCATCTCGAGCATCCCCTGAGCCTCTTTTGCGGCAGAGTACTCGGCATTCTCCGTAAGGTCACCCTTATCGCGTGCATCTGCAATCAGTCTTGCAATTGCCGGCCTTTCATTACGGAGCATGTCGAGCTCCTCCTTCATCTTCTGGAGGCCCTCCTCTGTTACATAAACAAATTCCGACATAATTCTGCGTAAATAGGTTAAAAAATAAGAAGAATCCCGGCATTACCGGAACTCTTCAAAGACCAAATATAGAAATTTTTTATTAAAAAACCAAATTGCGACTCTTTTGTATTTGTCAGAAAATCAATATGAGTACTCTTTTCTGTCTAGCAGCACAGAATAGATGACGGCTTTTTTCAGATCAAATCCTTCTGTCAGCATATCTGCCCCGGGAGCAACATTGTAATCATAGACCGGTGCATCACCTATCTCACTTTCTGAAATCTCAGTATGTACGAACTCCCTGATTGATGAATCACCAAACACCGAGGAACCTTCAGAGGCAAAGGCTGCGGCCGAGGCTCCGGCTATTGAACCCTCCTGTGCAAAGACCTCTGCCAGGCCTCCCCTCCTGGATCCTTCCCAGTTGAACTCGCCGGCCATTGTTTCTGCATATGATCCCTCACGGCTGAACTCGTCGGCCAGAGGTTCATCAAACCTTCCCTCAAGGGAGTGATCCGAGGGCATGTAGCGGGCGGGCCTTCCCGTGGCAGGCTGTGGAGACCCTGAAGCTATCAGTGGTCGTGTAGCCTGAGTCTGAGGACGGGCGGCTGATGCCTGAGGCCTTGCCGGTTCCGGGGCACTCATCACTGGTGGTTTGCTGGTAAGGGTCCCGGGCTTGCGCTGCACCGGCCTCGGGGCGCCCGGCTTCTTCTTCCCCTTTCCCTGAATGGATCCTACCAGGGCAATAATCCCCAGCACCACGTAGAATATCAAACTGCCAATATCTTCCATCTCCTTAGTATTTCCTGACTTTATGCTGTTTGAGCCCGGGTTGCTTTTTTGGATCAACCGTCTTTACCTTTTTCTTGTTCTGTTTTAAGGTCGGCTGCTTTGCGGGATCCTTTGTATCAGCCTTCACCCTGGCCTTTTTGGTACCTGGCTGTTGTGCTTTTCTCAGTTCCGGCTTTATCTGCTCTTTTTGCTGCTTCTGCCTCTTCGCCTTGTACTTCTCAGCGGTTGTCCTGCTGTTGTTGTCCATGCGTGCCTTAGCCTCCTCACTCTGTATGCTGTAGTGATGATTCCTCATCTCCTTCAGCATCTTATCATCTTCTTTCTCTCTCCTTGCTGCCTTCCGTTCCTGTTCCTTCATGGCTTTTGCCGCCGCCCTGCTCTCACCGCTCTCCCTGACCTGGGCGCTGCGGCGCGACTTGCCGAAGGTCTCCTTCTCAAACTTGCGGGTTGCATTCTTCTGGGCTTCACAGTCATTTACCTGCACCGCGAAAAGAAATATTACCAATATGGTAAAAAAATTCACTGATACTAACCTTTTCTTCATTTCGTTGTTGATGTATTGCCTTAGAAAGAGAAGTATTACATTTACAGAAACGGAGATAAGCCCATGTCAGTTTCAAATTTAAGATTTTTTTTCATCTTTGCCCTGATTCTGCTCCTGACAATATCATGTGACAGGGAGAAGAACGAGGTTATACCTGACATTACCGTTGATTTCACAATCAGCTTTTCTGACCCGGAATTTTTTGATCTTTTCTACTCGCCGGGTACAAGCGCCCTGCTCTCCTCTTCCCACAGGCATCTGGGACTGGGTACTGCAGGATTTGACGGAAACGGCATTATTGTCTACAATACCGGGATAAAAGACTTCGAATATGCTGCCTTTGACCGTACCTGTCCGCATTGCTACGTAACTGATCAGGTTAGTGTGGCTGTTGACATTGATGCCGTATATGCCGTATGCCCGAGGTGTTCAACAAACTATGCCCTCGGGGCATCAGGACTGCCGCAGAGCGGTCCCGGGCAATATTACCTCAAGGATTACCGCACAGCCTACAGCGGTTACAGTGTCAGGGTCTGGAACAGGAAATAGGTTATTTTAATACCTGTAATGTTCCGGCTTGTACGGGCCCTCTGCAGGGACGCCTATATAATCAGTCTGGGCTTTGGTCATTGTGGTGAGGTTCACCCCGAGCTGGGCAAGGTGCAGGCGTGCCACCTCCTCATCAAGATATTTGGGGAGCCTGTAAACGCCAATCTCATACCCTTTGTTCCAGAGATCTATCTGCGCCAGGGTCTGGTTGCTGAATGAGTTGCTCATCACAAATGAGGGGTGGCCGGTGGCACATCCCAGGTTCACCAGGCGGCCTTCGGCAAGCATGAATATTGCATGCCCGTCAGGGAAGAGATATTTATCAACCTGGGGTTTGATATTGATCTTCGTAACCCCCGGGTATCCGTTCAGCGCGTCAACCTGGATCTCGTTGTCGAAGTGTCCTATATTGCAAACGATGGACTGATCCTTCATCTTCAGCATATGCTCTATCGTAATGACGTCGCGGTTGCCGGTAGC
>CAZVLJ010000164.1:0-2779 GCA_964627825.1 uncultured Rikenella sp.
CATCAGAAAAATTCCCTCTTTCATCAGTAACGGTTTTGTGATACTGGTTGACAGGTATAGGGTTTAACTTAATAGTGTCCGGTTTCCTAACCTTTTCAGGGTCTGTAAACTGTATCTTAGGCATTATTCGTAATTCTTAATATGTATTGATTATCAGAATGTAAAAATCGTTTCCTTTAAAATTTCCGAGACAGTAGGATGCGGGAAAACCACCTCCTGCAACTCCTGAATAGTCATCTCGGACTCTATTGCCATGCAAGCTCCGTAGATAATCTCAGATGAAGGATTGCCTAATATATGTACACCTAGCAATTCACCTCTTTCTGCACCCACGATGATTTTGCACAGTCCATTTCCACCTTCATTTTCAGCAACAAAACGACCGGAATATGTCATTGGCAGTTTCGCTACCCTGAAATTTATCTTCTTCTCCCTGACAGCCTCTTCAGTTAGTCCGGCTCCGGATATCTCGGGATTAGTATATACCACTCCCGGTATTGCGTTATATCTCATCCTGTCAGACCGGCCAGTCAGGTTATTCACCACTACCTCACCCTCACGGCTGGCAGTATGAGCTAACATTGAAAAACCGGTAACATCTCCGGCCGCAAATATATTTGGAATATTACTACGCATTTTTTCATCAACCTTAATGCCTCCCCTGTAAAGCTCCACACCGAGGTTCTCAAGTCCGAAACCCTTTGTCACCGGGGTACGCCCCACGCTGATCAGAATTTTATTACCGGTAATGGTTGAGGCTTGACCGTTATTCTCGTAAGTCACATCATGACCGTTTATCGAAATAACCTTTGAAGAAAGGTTGAATTGTATTCCTTTGCTTGTATAAATCTTACGGAATATTGCGGCCAGCTCATGGTCCATGCCTGTAAGTAGTTCATCAAGCATCTCTATGACCGTTATCCTGGTTCCCAGGGAGTTGAATAGGCTTGCAAACTCCATCCCGATCACACCACCTCCCACAATAATCAATGATTCTGGTACCTCATTGAGCATGAGCATCTCTCTGGAAGTCACAATGGCTTCATTTGAAAAATCAAGCCCTGGTATCCGGGGGATAACTGATTCTGACCCGGTGCATATCAGGAGATTTTTTGCTATATATTCCTCTTCGCCGGCAGTTATGGAGATCCCGGCAGAAGTACGGCATTTAATATAAGCTTCGCCCTTAATTGTCATGACATTGTTCTCTTTCATCTTAGCCGCAACACCCATGACCATCTTTTTTATGATCTTGTTCTTGCGGGCCATCATCTTTTGAAAGTCATAAGCTACATCAGTTGCCGTAACACCGTATTTGTAAGCATGAAGGGCATTTTCATACAGCTTGGAACAGTACAGAAGTGCCTTCGTGGGTATACACCCCTCGTTCAGGCAGACGCCTCCGAGGTCCTTCTTCTCAAATAAAACAACCTTCAGGCCGTTGGCTCCGGCCCTTTCCGCCGCAACATAACCTGCGGGACCACCTCCAATTATTGCCAAATCGTACATTGGTATTTTTTCTATTCTTAATTCTTAATTATACCTCAAAATCAAGATTTTCAATTTCCATTGCCACCTGTTTAACGAACCTGGTTGCCTCGCCGCCATCTATAGCCCGGTGGTCATATGTCAGGCTCAGACCGAGATATGGTACAAACCCTATTGTACCGTCACCCAGGTCTTTCGGCCTCAACACTATCGTGTTCACTCCCAGTATACCTACCTGGGGCAGGTTTATAACGGGAGTGAACATCTCAACGCCATAATTGCCGAGGTTTGATACAGTGAATGAGGCAGCTTCGCTGGATAGGATTTCAGGGTCAATGCTGCCTTTCCGGCATGCAGTCACAATTTCCCTGATCTTTGCCGACAACTCCTCAATTTTTAACTCATCTGCATTCCTGACAACAGGTACCATCAAGCCACGGTCAGTATCCACGGCAACACCCAGATGGACTCTGAAGAAATTTTTTATTCTGTCACCGAGGAAGTGAGAATTTGCATTTGGAAATTTCTTAAGGGCCCGTACAGTGGCAAAGCATATCATGTCATTCAGTGTGATGTCAGAAGAGCTGCCTGCCTCCACTGCTTTTTTGACTCTCTTCCTAAGCTCGTTAATACGGCGGGCGTCAGCGCCAAGGTGATGTGTCAGTTGAGCGGAATTCTGCAGTGACTCATACATTGCCCGCGCTATCCGCCTGCGTATGTTGGTGAGTGGTTTTATCTCATAATCATGTTCACCTGTAATGCCTTTTACCTGCAGATCTTTCCCGGTAACCGCCCCTGCCAGGCCCGTTCCTGATGATGATACTGTAAGTAACGGATTTTCTTTCATGATCTTCCTGGCAAGCGGTGTCAGCCTTTCGGCATCAGTTGCAGCCTGCACATCCCTTTCAATAATACGGTTATGCGGACCGCTGCCTTTCAGAATTGAAGTGTCTGCTCCTTTACCGGCAGCCAACTTGCGGGCGCGGGGTGAAATAGCTGATGAACTGGCTGTATGTGTAACCTGCGTGCTCCCTGTTGTCTCATGACTCCTCTCCTGAACCAACGAATCTTCAGACACAGTCTTCACCTCCACTGACATGGGTATCGGATTCAGGTCTGCTTTACCGGGAAGAAACTCATCGATATTCTCTCCTTCAGAACCTATAATAAATACGTTGGAAAAGACAGGCACCTCATCGCCTTCGGTATAGAAGATTTCAAGTACTACACCGTCAACCTTTGCCTCTTCCTCGAAAGTAGCTTTGTCTGTTTCATATACGAACAGGATGTC
>CAZVLJ010000165.1:0-2771 GCA_964627825.1 uncultured Rikenella sp.
AAGGAGAGTCACGTACAACGGCTCTAGGTATAACCTGCCGGTCACTGCCAGGTTTCGGCAGAGGTCAAGAAAAGCAAATACGAGAAAGAGATTTGTTATGCTGTTGTACTCCCGGCGGAGTACATTCCTGAATGAGAATTGAAGCTGTGGCTTTACGAAATTCCTGAATGTGGGAAACACTGCTTTGACACGGAATGCCCATGTATCATAAGCCTCCCCGAACTTGCGGCGGAGATACTGTTCCTCGGCAAAGATGATACGCTCATAATAGAGCCAGTAGGCCAGGATAAAGACCAGCACCCACCAGACTGATCTCAGGAACATCACCGGGCCCAGCCACATGAGAAAATTGCCGACATAAAGCGGATGCCTTACAACCGAGTAGATACCTGAAGTATTGAGATCATCAGCCAGCTGATCAATCACGTTGCGTCCGGAGGTGTTCCTCGGAACATACCCCACGGTAAATGAGCGCAGCAGCTCACCCGCCACCGATACCAGTATGCATGCTATCTCCCACGTGTAGTTGAAATAGATGACACTGCGGTTTGCGATGAAGAGATAGGCAGCCGCGGGAACAAGTATTGTCGCCGGCAGCCAGCTGCGTCTTCTGAAGAGCCAGTTTCCGGATTTTTCGAGTTCATGGACCAATGACATACTTACGGTGTTTGCCCCGTAAAAGTATGAAAATTTCAGAAACTATACCTGATCCGTATGAACCCGAGGTTTATCCTGGTCTCCTCGTTGGCCAGGGTGCTGTTGAAATGCTGCCACAAAAAGGTGAAATCAACATTCTCTGCAAGGGAGAAGTCAACGGCAGGACCAGCATAGAAGCCGTCGAGGTCTGGAAACCATATCCCTGCAAGAGAGAGACTCAGCAGCGGGAATGGTGAGCAGGTGATCTGACCCGCGGCGCTGAACTCAGAGAAGGCAAGCTGCCTTGCCGTCAGGCCGCCCCCGTACAGCTCATTGAAACTGCTTATGTCAACAGGGTTGGAGGAGTACATCACCTGGACCAGCGCTGTCACCTTATCTGAAAAAGCCCTGTCAAAACCGATGGTTGCCAGTAAATTATTCTTCTCCCCTTCTGCTCCTTTCAATGGAGCGAAAAGGGTTGCCTCTCCTCGCACCGACACTGACCCGATGGCGCCCGACCAGCCCGTACCTGCAGTGAAGTAATCATCATCGGTCACCCCTGCAAGAAACTGCAGGTCAGTGTTAAAGACATTGAACCGCCCGAGGGCGGCAGCGGTGATCCGCTTGCTTCCGTCAACCTTTACCGCCGCCTCCACTGCCGAGGAGGGGCCGGTGGAATAAATAAACCGCAGGGCGTCGCTGCCCGGTCTCTCAACATAGTCGAAATCAAAAAAGGAATAGGTGTTGAAAAGATCATTGGGATTCCATATAAGGGCCTGACTCCAGTTGATGCGCTGCCGCCCGGCCCTGACCTGCAACTGCCCCGCGGTGAAATCCAGATAAGCCCTGTCAATCATTGTGTTCAGGACATAAGAGCTTCCCTTGGAGATATTCCATGAGAGATCCGCCCAGCCCGCATCAGCCGAGAGGCTGCTCACATATGAAGGATCAAGCGCCACCATGTCTCCCGTCACAAACCTGTTGCGAAGCTCAAGGGCGATAGTTACGTTGCTCCCGGCATAAGCCTTGAAATTAAGCCTGTTATGCAGCATGCTGCTGTTGATCCATGACTCAGACGGTTTTTCAAACATGGCCATATGGAGCCACGAGGCGTAGCCGCCGGCAGAAATGCTTGTCAACTTTTCCTTTTCTTCAGATACATCCGTGAGAACGGCTGATATCGCCACCGTGTCACCTCCCGCAACCTCCGGGCTCATGCCGGTGAGGGCCGCAAACGGGAACATTGCGCAAAGCAGAAGAGCAGCTGTAAAGAATGATCGCTTCATGAATGGTTGTTTGTCCTTTCGTCAGAGACCACCTTGCCGTCCTCGAGGGTTATTACCCTTCGGGCTCTCTTCATCACTCGCACGTCATGGGTTGAAAAGATAAAGGTCATCTCTTCCTCGCGGTTGAGTTTTTCCATGATGTCAAGAAGGGTCTCGGCCGATTTTGTATCAAGGTTGGCAGTGGGCTCATCAGCCAGGATGAACTCCGGCCTGGGCGCCAGGGCACGCGCCACGGCTACCCTCTGCTGCTGCCCGCCGGAGAGCTGTGCAGGACGACTGCTGTGACGGTCAGAGAGACCAACAGACTGCAGCATCTCGTCAGTGCGAGCCATCCGTTTCTCCTTCGGCCATTTCTGCAGGCTCATGATAAAGCCCACATTCTCTGAAGCCGTGAGAACAGGTATCAGGTTGTACGACTGGAAGACGAATCCCACATGCTCCATGCGGAAGTCTATCAGTTCGGAAGGCTTCAGTTCTGAGAGCCTGTGTCCTGCAACTATGATCTCCCCGGCGGTGGGCTGGTCAAGGCCCCCGATGAGATTCAAAAGGGTGGTCTTGCCTGAGCCCGACGGACCCACAATCACGGCAAAATCGCCCTTTTCAAAACTGAGGGTGACGCCGTTAACGGCTTTCACCTCAACCTCGGTATCATGATAGGTCTTGAAGACATCATTGATTTCAACTACTTTCATCGTATTCTGTTTTTCTTGTTATTCTCCTCTTAACGCTTCAACCGGGTTGAGCTGCAACGCTTTCCTGGCGGGATAGATGGCTGAAATGATCCCGGTGATCACTATCATTACCGTCAGCATGATAAAGAAATCTGCCCCGATGGTGGGATAAAGCTGT
>CAZVLJ010000166.1:0-2768 GCA_964627825.1 uncultured Rikenella sp.
TGATCTCAGTACGTGAGGGTGGCGCTGATCCGGCGGGTAACGCGCGACTGAGACTGGCGATACAGAACGCCAAGGGCGCGAACATGCCCAAGGACAATATCGAAAGAGCTATCAAAAAAGCCGGCGGCTCCGAGGCCGAGGCATACCACGAGATAACCTACGAGGGATACGGCCCGAACGGCATCGCCGTTTTCGTAGAGGGACTCACTGACAACACCAACCGCACACTGTCAAGCGTAAGGTTCATCTTTGGCAAATACAACGGGGCCCTCGGGCCGAACGGTTCGCTGACGTTCCTGTTTGACCGCAAGGGGGTCTTCACCATCAACACTGACGATGTGAAGGGAAAGGATATGGAGAGCCTCGAGCTCGAACTGATTGATGCCGGCGCGGAGGAGATTGAGATGGATGACGAAATGATCACCGTCACATGCGCCATGGACGATTTCGGGAGCCTTAACCGCAAGCTGGAGGAGATGGATATCGAACCTGATGAGGCTATGCTCAAGCGTGTGCCGAAGGAGACGAAGACGCTCGATGTGGAGTCGGCGCGCAAGGTGATGAGGCTCATTGAGGCGCTGGAGGACGATGATGATGTGCAGGCGGTCTATCATAACCTCGAGATAACTGATGAGCTGGCGGAAGCGCTGGAGGAGTAGCTTTAATCAGAGAACCAGGAAACTGGCGGAAGCGCTGGAGGAGTAACAGCATCAGGAGCAATGACAGACTTCGCGAAGAGCGGAAGGAGTAGAGTTTGCCCTACACATTATTTGGAATAATTATTGCATAGGACATCTCAGAAAATCTGTTGTATATTTGTCGCATGAGATCAACGAGGAGAGACCTGATGAGATCACTGAGGATCCCACACCCGGGCAGGCGCAGCAAATCAAGTATGAGATCGCTTTTGCTTGCCGCGATATTTACCCTCTTCCTGCCGCTGTCGCTGACGGCACAGAGAGGCCTTGGCGTTGAGGAGCTCATGAATGACGGCAGGCCCCGTTATATGGCTGAACGCCTCATCATCCACCAGGATCCGGCAATAGATACCCTCATGAGCAGGCACATCCTGATGAACGCCTCAAGAGAGGGTGTCGACGGATGGCGCATACAGATCTACCGCGGAGGTCATCGCACAGCGAACGAAGACTCCAACAGGGTCCGCGCCCGCTTCATGGAAGATTATCCTGATATACAGACATATCGCACCTTCGACAGGCCCAACTGGTTCAAGGTCAAGGTGGGCGATTTCCGAACACGCGAGGAGGCCGCAAAAGTCTTCTTCGACATTGTCAGCAAGTACCCTGATGCCTATCTTATCAGGGACGTGATAGCCTTTAAAAATCCGGCAAGGTAAGATGAGCGAGAGCATAAAGCACGAATGCGGGATTGCACTTATACGACTGCTGCGCCCCGCAGGATACTACATTGATAAGTACGGATCATGGGATTACAGCCTGCGCAAGATGTATCTCATGATGGAGAAGCAGCATAACCGCGGCCAGGACGGGGCAGGACTGGCAGGGATACGCATAGGCGCGAAGCCGGGGACGCGTTATATCCACCGTCAGCGCTCCAACTCGGCGAACCCGATAAAAGAGGTCTTTGACCGCATCTACCCGGAGATAGAGCAGAACCCCTGCGATGTGTGGCTCGGACACCTGCGCTACGGCACCTACGGGAACTACAATATCGATTACGTTCACCCCGTCACCCGCGAGAACAACTGGCGCTCCCGCAGCCTCGTCATGGCCGGCAACTTCAACCTGACCAACATGGAGGTGATCTTCAACCAGCTTCTCGAGATAGGCCAGAACCCGGTAGATTTCTCTGACACAATAACTATCCTTGAGAATGTCGGACACTTTCTTGATGAGGAAGTCGAGCGCCTCTACCGCATGCACAGGGAGCAGGGCCTCACCAAGCGCGAGATCTCCCCGATAATTGAGAAAGAGATCGATGTGGCAGGTGTTTTGCGCAGTGCCGCGAAGCGATGGGACGGCGGTTACGTCATGGCCGGCATGCTCGGTCATGGCGATGCGTTCGTGCTTCGCGATCCCGCCGGGATCAGACCTGCCTTCTGGTACGCCGATGACGAAGTGGTGGTGGCTGCCTCGGAGCGACCTGTGATACAGACCGTATTCGATATAAGGACTGACAAAATCAACGAGCTTGATCCGGGCAAGGCACTGATAATAAAAGCTTCAGGCGATTATTCTTTGCAGGAGGTGCTTCCCGCAACGGCCCCGGCGAAATGCTCGTTTGAGAGAATCTATTTCTCCCGCGGAACGGACAAGCACATCTACCGCGAGCGCAAGAAACTCGGCGAGACCCTCACCGAACCGGTGCTGGCTGCGGTAAATCATGATGTCAGAAACACTGTTTTTTCATACATACCAAATACCGCCGAAACTGCATTCTACGGTCTCATCGAGGGGGTTGACAAGTGGCTCAACAACAGGAAGCGACAGGCATTGCTCAAAAGGGGTGACGCAATTACTGTAGCTGATTTCGAACGGATCATGGATGTGAGGCCTCGAATTGAGAAGATTGCAGTAAAAGACATTAAGCTGCGGACTTTCATTACCGAGGATCGCAGTCGTGATGACCTCGTAGCTCACGTATATGATGTTACGTATGGAGTTATCCGTCGCGGAAAGGACAGTCTGGTTGTGATTGATGATTCAATTGTCCGCGGTACCACACTGAAGGAGAGTATTATACGAATCCTCGACAGGCTTGACCCCGCAAAGATTGTAATAGTTTCA
>CAZVLJ010000167.1:0-277 GCA_964627825.1 uncultured Rikenella sp.
TCAGCATGCACCACCACCTCCACCGTCTCGCCCTCCTTGAGGAGGTCACTGTTCTCCAGCATAGACTCGGGCACGGTTATCTGCTCGAAGGTCTCGTTATGCATCAGGTGATAACCGAGATCATCATTGTAGAGGTACTGATGGGGCCTGCGCTCCACGCGTGCCACATTAACCTTTACCCCGGAGTTGAATGTATTGTCAAGTACCTTTCCTGTGGTAACATTTTTTAGTTTTGTGCGCACAAAAGCCGGTCCCTTACCCGGTTTGACATGCTGAA
>CAZVLJ010000167.1:287-2738 GCA_964627825.1 uncultured Rikenella sp.
CGATTGTATACAGGTCATTGTTGTATTCTATTACCATCCCGTTCCTGAAATCTGCTGTTGTAGCCATAAAAAGTCTATAGTTCTGTTTGGTTATTCCATATAAGTGACAGGGGTTCTAAGCCCTTCATAACTTGTCATATCCACGTGAAATGACCCCACAAAGATATCAAAACGTATCTTAACCGGTAAAAAATTTTCATCGGCAGTGAACCACATTGCCATATCTTCCTCTGTTTTAAAGACCCTTCCCACCTCGGTGACAGGGTGAAAGCGGTAACACTCAATCTTGTTTCCCTTTAGTTTAATTATTTCCTTTCCCCTGTATCTCAGTATGATAGGGTACAGTTCGTCTGCAAACCAGGTCATCATCTGGTAGGTCTCGCCCGGTACCAGCTCCTTGCCCGAAGAGAGATAATATTTCCTGAACCAGTAGAAGCAGGAGACTATGTCAAGAAGCCCACGGGGACCGGTATGGTTCCCGGTCAGGTCGCTGAAGACGAGGGTTGAATCATTCCTGGTCCCGTGATCGAAGCCCACTTCGTTGTACTTGCGGTATCGTCCTTCCTGGATATTTCTTACAGAGAATACCGGCAGGTCACTCCTCGGGTCTATGTAGCTCTCATACGTATCCCTGACCTTGTACAGGGCGTCGGCAATGCCGGTGGTCTGGCCGGAGATCACTGCGTGCCATATCTTTTCACCCTGGTAATAACCCTCTTTTAACTCGAGGGTAGCCACGCCGCTGCCGACAATGCCATATCTTATCTGATAATTGACCTTCTCTCCGGGGAGGTATGGTTGTTTCTGCGCTGTCAGCCACTGCAGGCACACAGTAATGAAGATCAGAACCGCAACTATAGTTTTTCTCATGACTCATTCAGCGTTTTCAGGGAAGAAGCTTTCCGGGGATGGTGGCAATGAACTCTTTGAGATAGAAAGGCTCAAAATAGGCCACATCCTCAAATTGCTTATTCCTCAGAGCATTTACCGACGGGATGTGCAAATATGATGCCGAGAGCTGGAATCCCTCAATGAAGGTGGCGTTGGGAAGGGTAATGATATTTCTGCATTTTTCCGATCCGTTGCCGAAGAATACCACAGGGTGGTCTGCCAGGAGATCACTGAATGATCTTTCATTTATGATGTCTGCCGCAGTCTCTCTCACTATTGTTCCGTCAGCCCTGTAAACGGCATTATATACCTCCATCCTCCGGGCGTCTATCATGGGGCAGAGGAGGGTGTCTTCCTGCAATCTTTCGCGGTGTGCATCAAGATATCCGCTGCACATCGCCGTAAGGGTATTGACAGCTATGAGCGGTATCTTCGCGCCGTAGGCGATGCCTTTAGCTGCCGAGACGCCTATCCTCAGGCCCGTATATGATCCCGGACCCTTGCTCACTGCCACAGCCTCAAGGTCTGAGGCCCTGAGTTTGTGTCCTTCCAGCAGTTGGCCGATTATCAGCGTCAGGGATGAGGCGTGTGACATGCCCGGTGGCGCCTCTGCCACCCCCGCCACTTTCGTTTCATCGCACAGCGCCGCCGAACAGATGCCGGTGGCAGTCTCAATACAGAGGATCATAGGCGTCAGTTATTTTCTTTCCTTACTCCTTCTTTCCGGTGCTGAAGAGAGCCTCCTTATCAACAACCTCTATGCGGGTTGAGTCAGAGAGCTTCTTGGAGATGGCGCTGAAGGGCTGCACTATCACCTCTTCACCCTCGGTGAGGCCACTGAGCACCTCAATGTTTACATTGTCCTGAATGCCTGTGCTCACATCACGTGCAAGGGCATAGGTGCCATCGGATACAAAGACCAGCGTCCGTATGTTATCCTTGGTTGACGGATCAGTGCTGAGCGTGTCAGTGCGGGTGGTGACAGCCTGGATGGGTACGGTCAGCACGCCTGCCTTGCTGCTGGTGTAGATGTCCACTGAGGCCGACATGCCCGGCCTGAAAGGACTGGGATTTTTTTCTGTTATCAGATCCTCATATGATTCTTTCAGGTTGAGTATCCTGACCTTGAAATTGGTCACCTGGTCAGATGTGGTTCCGAGAGTGTTGGCTGAGTTGGCTATCTCGGTGACAATACCCTTGAACTCACGGTCGAGATAGGCGTCCACATCAACAATGGCAGTATCGCCCAGCTTAACCCTGATGATGTCATTCTCATTGACGTCAACCACCACCTCCATACGGTTCAGATCAGCCACACGCAGCACCTCGGTACCGGTCATCATATTGGCGCCCACGACTCTTTCGCCAAGCTCTACCAGGAGGCTTGAGATGGTGCCGGTCATCGGTGAGTAAACTGTTGTTTTCACCAGATTCTCATTGGCCTCCTTGAGTGATGCTTCGGAGCTTTTCACGGAGAATTCCGCACTCTGCTTCTCGGCCAGCGCAATCTTGTACTGTGATTCAGCCTGCTCAAAATCGGCCTGTGAGATGGTGTTTTCT
>CAZVLJ010000168.1:0-2737 GCA_964627825.1 uncultured Rikenella sp.
AAATGGTCTGATCGTAGCTGGTGCCACCGTTCATATCTCCACCGGCTCCTTCGATATATTTGAAGCATTCGTCTTCGCCAACATTCTCAGATCGCTGGAACATCATATGCTCAAACAGGTGGGCAAACCCGGTCTTGCCAGGGACCTCCCGGGCTGAGCCTACATGGTACAGAATTACCAGCGAGGCGATAGGGTCTGACTTATCCTCGTTGAGCACGACGGTCAGACCGTTTTCAAGCTTGTATGTCTCGTGAGGGACAGTGAGCTTTGTTTTCTCTTTTCCGCCACATCCTGCAAGCAGGAGAAGCGTAACCAAAAAGGTAAAAGAAGCAAGTTTTTTCATCATGGTATAGTTATTTTATCAGGACCGGTTCACCAAACCCGAGTTTCTTCATCTCCTTCAGCTGTGTTGCTCCGTCACCGGCAACAACATAATACATCTTCATCGGGTCAATATATTTCTGCACCATCGAGTTAACTTCATCAATGGTCAGCTGTTTTACATAGTTCTCCTCCTGTGCTATGTAGTCATCAGGAAGTCCGTATGTGCTCATGGTGTTCAGCATTCCCATCAGGGCCCTCTGTGTCTCGAACCTCAGAGCATTGCCCTTGAGAAGAGCGTTCTTTGTAAAGTCCACATCTTCCTGGGTTACTCCCTCCCTGTACCGGGCCATGAGATCCCTGAATATCTCCACCGATTCAATGGTGGCTGTTGACCTCACTGCCGAACTGGCAACAAAGGTGCCGTAGTTCTTCAGGGCATTGAATGACGTACGGGCGCCGTAGGTGTAACCCTTTTCTTCCCTGAGCACAAGGTTAACATATCCGTTGAATGACCCTCCAAGCTTGTAGTTGGCTACATATGCCGGATAGTAATCGGAATGGCCCCTGGGTATTGCCGGCGCGCCTATGAATATGTTCGATTGTTTGGCGTCGGGAATATTGACAAAATATACCGCGGGTTTCTCCGGTACAGGAGCATGAGTTATCTGCGGTATCTGAACCTCCTTCGGGCTCCAGCGGGTATCAAGTGATTCAAGAGCCTTCTCCACCCTGGCTTGTTCAACGTCACCCACAACAAGGAATCGTGCCACTGATGGTGAGAAATTCTTTTCATAGAATGCTTTCAGCTGCTCCATGGTCATAGCCTTTACGCTTTCAGGTGTGCCTGACACATCCGTGGCGAAAATGTTATCTTCCCCGAGTATGAGTCTGTTGAGTGCCCTCGATCCGAGATAGGTAGGATCAATGGAGCTTCTTCTCAGGCCGTTGAGGGTACGGGTGCGCACCAGCTCAAATGCGGCGGAATCCCAGCGTGGCTCCAGAAGCATCTCTTCAACCAGCGCCAGTGTCTTCTCAAAATTGCGGGCCAGCGTGTTGACGCTGACAGTTATGTCTTCATCATCCGCCGACACGCGGATCATGGCACCCAGAAGCTCGATCTCCTCCTCAAGCTCCTCCGGTGTCCTGTTCTTCGTTCCCTCATTGAGCATTGCTGCCAGCATACTGGCAACACCGGGGGCATTAAGGTCATCAAGCATATGCCCTCCCTCAATAACAACATTGTACTGTACGAGAGGCACCTCCGAATGCTTTATCCCAAAAATTCTCATGCCGTTGGCCAGCGATGATTTCCATACCGGAGGAACAGTGACTGACACTTCGGACCCCAGCGGCGGCTGTACTGAACGATCAAACGAAGTGGGGGTTTTCTTTATCTCTTCTGCAGCACCACCTTCAATCTTTACCTCGGTGGCCGTGAGTACGTTCTCCTCAATAATACCTGCATCAACGCTGCCTTCGGAAGCCAGCTCCACCTTGCCCCTGGGCACGAAGCTGGTAGCCACGAAATTCTTCCCCTTGATGTACTTATCATAAACTCGTTTTACATCATCAACGGTGACGGCCTTCATGGCTTCCATATCCTTCCGGTAGAATGCAGGATCACCGGCATACATGTTATACTCTGCGAGCTGCTTTGACTTGCCGTCGATGCTGCTGATCATGTTGTAAAATCGGGTCTCCTGCCCCGCTTTTACCTTCTCAAGATCCCTCTCAGTAAATCCTTCAGCCTCAAAACGCTCAAAGGCCTCAAAGATGGCTTTCTCCACCTCAGTAAGTGATACACCTGGGTTGGCGTTGACAGATATGCGGAAGGTGCCGGCAAGCAGTTGTGCCATATTATAGGCGCCTACATTTGAGGTTAGCTTCTTCTCCTTTACAAGCACATTGTACATAGGCGACTTCTTGCCTCCGGCAAGGATATCACTTAGCGCCGTAAGCGCATATGCATCTGGATTATACATCTCTACAGTAGGGAATGCCATGGTATACTGGGCCGTATTGGCAAAGTTATCTTCATGATAGAGTTTCTTCGTCTCTGACAGAGTGACAGGCATGGGATTCATCTTCTCAACGTCAGCACCCGCTGGTATCTCCCCGAAGTATTTCTCAACAAGAGCTTTCACTTCTTCCGGATTGAAGTCGCCCGCAATTGACAGTGTGGCATTATTGGGTATGTAATACTTGCCATGAAACTCCTTCACATCATCAATGGTGGCATTGAAGAGATCCTTCATCTCACCGATGGTGGTCCAGCTATAGGGATGACCCTCGGGGAACAACGCCCTGGCCATCACTGTAGAGGAATGACCGTAAGGCCTGTTGTCGTAATTCTGGCGCTTTTCATTCTGAACCACGTTCTGCTGAATGGCAAAAGCCTGCTGTGTAATGGTGT
>CAZVLJ010000169.1:0-2726 GCA_964627825.1 uncultured Rikenella sp.
AAAACAAATCCGATTGGAATGCCTAAATTGTAAGTTTATGAATTAATCAGGTTAGGAAGGAATTAGGTAAAAAGTAATAAATTGATAGTTTTACCTTGCCGCATACATGATGTTTTCGGAGATAGAATTACAGAAGGATTAACACTTGTGCCCGGTTAAGAATCCTCTAATAATAATTGGTCTTTATCGGACAGGTTATTGATTAAGTTATTATTGCCAAAGAGTTCTTTGATAGGGATCTTTTCAAATAGAGTAAGACCCAATGTTTGAGCAAATGTGTAAAGAGTTATTGCCAGATCGAGTTTTTTCTTTGCGATTGCAATCAGCAAATAGGTGCATGTTTCTATCCATATCTGACAGGACACTGCATATTAACTTGTTCCATAGAATGCTTTGATATGAGAATGTTGTTTGATCCATTTGAAGAAGTTATGTAAAGCTTTGCATAAATTGTTCCGGAAATCAGAAACCGACCTGCAAATCAGGTCAGTGTATCATCGTCGCAGGGACAGGATTGAATCACATATATGTATCTCGTTCATGGCTTATCTAATGTACAAGGAGTTAGAGAGATTGCTACATGTTAATAACCTGAAAACATCTGTCGAGAAGGCAATCGAGCAGATAAACAAGATCTTTGAGATAATAATCCCTGGTGATGATGGTAGTCAGTCATCATTTAGACCACATAACAATCCCCTTCAACAAAGAATTATTGTATTAATAAGCTCATCCTACTTTTGGGTGTCTTTCGCACAAAACAGGAAGGAGCTCTATTCCTGGGACAGGCTTACAGAGGCGATTCGCAGCCTCGCGAGGGAAGTCCGTAAGAGTAGGCAGTAGGCAGTAGGCAGTAGGCAGTAGTGAAGTTACTGCTAATCATATGCTTGGCTTACAATTATTGCCACTTTTGCCTCTTGCCTATTGCCTGGACTCATCCCATATTCAGTTTTTCCGTCACAAGATACCGGTTACGGTCAGGGGAATGGCGGTTGACCAGTTCGGCAAGGAAACCGGTCAGGAAGAGGAATGAGCCTATAATCATTACTGCAAGGGCGATATAGAAATAGGGGCTGTCAGTTACAAGCGGTGCCCTCATATCATTCCAGACAAATTCCAGTTTGCGTATACCAAGGTAGGCGGCCATGATGAATCCCGCAATGAACATCAGGGTTCCTATTGTTCCGAAAAAGTGCATCGGGCTCTTGTTTTCCGCATTTTTTCGGAACAATTGCCCATATAAGAAGGTAAAAGCTGCCTGATCCTGTGAAGCTGGGTAATGCTGGCAGTTTCTTTAAGAATCCGCTGCTTGACGGGATGGCATTCCGGAAACTCTCAGCCTCTTATCCGCAGATAAGGTTTTTCAGACAGGGAGATCAGTATAAACTGTCGGCCGGATGGCTGATTTAGCAGGCCGGGAGGAGAGGTTACAGAGTCAATGATGCTTGGTGTTATGATAAACAGGCTCTTATACTTGTAAACTACAGTCAGTTCACCGGAGAAGAGAATTTTACTCTCTCGGAACGTATAAGAGAATCTGTTTTAAGCAAGTTCGGTATATCTCTGGAGCGGGAGGTAAATATTGTCTCATGAAAAACAAGGCCATTGTGGCTATGTAACATTTAAAAGGTACCGTAGAGACCTATTTTTTCGGTATTACAGAAGACCTGGCTGTAGAAGTAAAAACCGACACGGTTTGTTACAATCTTTCTATTCAGTTGCAGTATTGGAGCATCAGGCTTTAAACTGAAGTACTTCCGTAGCCTTTCATCAGCCCTGATAGCACGAAGCTGCTGCTCTCCTCCCTTTACCTCTATCTGGTACTTTTTACGAAGGATATCGAACAGTGAATTGTTCTCAAAATTCCTCTGGCTGAACCTGGGCATATTTATGTTCGGTATCATGGTGATATCAAAGAAAACAGGCTCGTTGTTTACCAGACGCAGCCTTTCTAAGTACCAGCATCCGGCCTCCTTTTCATTCGGGCTTATTTTAAAGGAAAAAGCGCTGTCCCAGTTCCTTAGTTCAGGTCCACAGATTATCCTTGTGATCAGGTTTTCTTTACCAATGGCGGAAGTGGTGCCTGCAAATGAGAGTATACCTATGCCTATCGGAGTGCCTTTGACTATGCTACCTTTTCCCTGCTGCCGCTGAATGTATCCTTCGTTTGCCAGACGGTCAAGCGCCTTGCGTATCGTCGGGCGGGTAACCTTATGCAACCGGGTAAGCTCGTTTTCTGAAGGAAGGAGGTCTCCCTCAGCATACATACCTTCACTGATGTGCTTTCTTAAAAGCTCATATATCTGCTTATGCAAGGGGAGATATCCATTCCAGTTCATCTCTTCACTCATTTTGTTTCTTTAACCTTAACGAGGCAACTACCTAATCCGTTATCAAACAAAGATAATAAAATACCTTGTATTTACAAATTGTTTCTTGTGTGCGATTGTAGATATTAATAAAGATAATAAATATTTAATAATAAATATGTTAATTATAAAAATGAATTATTTTGAAACATTACTTGTAATTACAAGTTAAACTAAGTATATTTGTAAAAAATTAAAGAAGTATGGCTGTTCCCGTCATAATGCCCAAGCAAGGCCAATCGGTTGAAAGTTGCATAATTTCCGAAATTAGGAAAAAGAAAGGTGACAGGGTTTTGAAAGGTGACATCCTGTTCGTATATGAAACAGACAAAGCTACTTTCGAGGAAGAGGCAAAGG
>CAZVLJ010000170.1:0-2639 GCA_964627825.1 uncultured Rikenella sp.
CAAACGGTATGACTGACCCTTCGCGTATGAATACCGGCATGTAGCCATAGGGAGCCTCCGCATTCACCTCAGCGCCTCCGGCGAAATGATTTCCGGTGCGCATATCATACCAACCATAGGCAGCAGGAAGATAAACCCTCCGTGACCTTGCCCTGTATTCAGTAACGGGACAGACCATCAGTGACGGCCCGAACATATACTGGTCGGCTATATCGAAAACAGCCCTGTCACCGCTGAAATCCATCGTCAGACCCCTCATTATCGTGTAATCTCTCAGCCAGGTGTGACCGGCAAGGGAGTAGATATAGGGCATTAGCCTGTATCTCAGCCGATTATATTCAACCATTGTCCTGTACGCCGGGTGGCCGGCAGGCGCAGTATTGTAAATCTCCCTGTAGGGATATTCGCCATGCGATCTGAAGAGGGGCACGAATGCTCCATACTGATGCCATCGTGTCATCAGCTCTCTCCACTCCTCGAGGTCTTCCGGGGAGGGGTTATGGTATCGGCTTTCAACCGAGAACCCACCTATATCCATTGTCCACCAGGGTATACCTGACATGGAGAAATTAAGACCACAGGGTATCTGTGCTGCCATATCATGCCATCTGGCAGCGATGTCACCGCTCCAGTTGGCTGCAGAGTAACGCTGCAGACCGGCGAAGGCTGAGCGTGTGAGTATGAATACCCTGTTACCGGGGTCGGTGGCGCGCTGGCCTTCGAACACGCCCTGGGCCTGGACCAGTGCGTAGGCATTGAAGTACCGGTCTGCCGATCCGAGGGCAATAGGGTTCATCATAGCCTTGCGCTCAGCCATCGGCAGGTTGGAAGTGATATCCGGCTCGGTGGCATCAAGCCACCAGGCATCAATGCCCCTGCTGTAGAGAGCGCTATTTATCTGATCCCAGAAGGCTGCACGGGCCTCTTCATTGAATGCATCATAGAAGGTAGATAGATAACCGATCCAGTCCTTGCGCTCCTTCTCAACATTGCGCATGTAAAGATACCCTTTGCTCTTCATGGCCTCATAATTTTCAGTGCCCACGTAGTACTTTGGCCACACTGAGATCATGATCCTGGCATTCAGGTCATTATGAAGCGTTTTAATCATGCCGTCAGGATCCGGAAAGCGGGTTGAGTCAAACTGGTGATCACCCCACCTGTCTATAGGCCAGTACTGCCAGTCGAGCACAATATTGTCAAACGGTATATTCCTTTTACGGTACTCTTTGACCACGCTCAGCAGCTCCTCCTGGTTGGTGTATCGCTGGCGGCTCTGCCAGAAGCCCATGGCCCACCGGGGCATCACCGGCACTTTCCCGGTAAGAGTGCGGTAACCGCTTATAACCCCGTCCATACTCTCGCCGCTTATGAAATAATAGTCTATCTGGTCAGCCACTTCAGACCAGAATGAGATGCGCTGCTGCTCTTCCTCATCAAGGGGTGTGAGGTATCTGAAGGCGATGAATGACTCACCCCCGTCAGGGATCCATTCTATTTTTACCGGGTAACGCCTGCCCTGCACAAGAGGCAGTGCGAAGTAGTTTGTTGAGGCATTCCAGCACTGACGCCAGTGGTCGAACAGCAGCTTCCCGTCAATCCACAGCTTTGCATAACCTGCTGAATTGAACATGAACTTATGTATCCCCGAAAAATCTGACTCAAATGATCCCTCCCAGATAACCCTGCCGTCTGCCAGGCTGAATCCCTCCGGAAATTTGACAAGGTCAGGGATAAACTGGTAACTGATCTCCTTCTCAATGCGGGTAGTGAACACATCACTGCTGCTTTTCCTGCCCGCATACACAGCCGTCAGTCCTCCCTCAGCATCTTCAACATCATAGAGCTTCATTGAGGAGAGCTCATTCCATTCACGTATATCACCATACTTAGTTCTGGAGTTATTATCCCACAGGATCCCGTAATTGCGGTTAGAGACGATGAAAGGCACCACAGCCTGTGTATTGTATTGGAAGAGATCGGCATCCCTGCCCTTCAGGTTCATGAATGAGGTCTGGTTGGCTCCCAGACCGTAGATGGCTTCATCAGGGTATGACTCAAACTGCTGTCTGACAGCATAACCCGTTTCATCCATGGCCATGACAGGCATGAAGCTCCTGCCTCCTCCCTCCTGTTCAGAAAGGAAGACAGTTCCGTCATTCCCTGTAAAGCTGACCTCTCCGGTCCTGAGCGAAACCTTTGCACTGAGCAGTGAGGTGCTCAGGACCACGTTATCTTCCCCCTTTTCTATGGTAAATTCAGCATTACCTTCACTCTGAGGGGTAGTCATCAGGCTGGCCGTCTCCGGAAATTCGCCCGAGGGTATGGCAGATACCCTGATTATCCTGTCATTGATTACCTGCAGTCGTATTGTCTGCCCGGGGAAGTCAGACCTGGCATTCAGTTTCACCATAATCCCATTTTCGGTACGGTTGTAGAGTTCACCGGTGCACGACCCCATTATCAGGGCTGTGACTAACATGGCTGCAAGTGCCAACGCTGACAATATTCCTGCATTTTTCATATCGTTGAACTTATCTGATTACAATCTTTTTCGTTACTGCGTAATTGTTTCCGTAAAAACTGATGAAGTATATCCCGGGAGGCAGACCAGTATTGACTGCAATGGCTGAACCATC
>CAZVLJ010000171.1:0-2621 GCA_964627825.1 uncultured Rikenella sp.
TATTGATTTACAATAGGTTACGTGGGTGTTGCAAAAAAATGCGGAAAACAGGAATTTACTATTTTCCGTGATTTTTCTTGATTTTGCCGCCAAAAGATGTTATTTTGTCTCTTCATTATTGCTGTTTTATGGGCCATTATCCTGATATTTTCAGCATCAACCCTGAGGATAAGATCCCGGGAAAGGGCAGAGTGCTCATCTCTGAACCCTTCCTGACCGACCGTTTTTTCAATCGTACCATAGTCTTTCTCACGGAGCACACAGCTGAAGGCACGGTGGGATTCATCCTCAACAGGGTGATAGACCTGATGGTCAGCAGCGCAGTTGACGGTTTCGACGGATGGGATGAGCATCTCTCCGTTGGGGGACCTGTAGCCTCTGACACCCTTCATTACCTTCATACCCTTGGAAAGAAGGTGCCTGGCAGCGTGCCGGTTATACCGGGAATATGGTGGGGTGGCGAGATAGATACCCTCCGTAACCTTATCGCCACAGGTACGGTAGGGCGTGACCAGGTGAGGTTCTTCCTGGGTTATTCAGGGTGGGAAAAGGGTCAGCTGAAGCGTGAGCTGAACGAAAATTCATGGGTGATAGCCAAGGTACCTCCCGAGGTGATCATGAAGAGCCGGGGCAACGTATGGCGCGATGTGCTCCGCTCATTCAACAACAAATACCGTCTCTGGGCAGAGTTCCCGGAATCGCCCGAGTTAAACTGATATCCGCCCATCCGCCATGCCGGATGGCATTTCCTGAATAATTCCAGAACATCCGGTTCAGATCAGTGCATGATCTTGAAGACCATCTCGCGCAGCAGATCACCGGCATCACTTCCCGCCTCGCCGAACCCTTTTGCTTTCAGGTCATATGACCGTATGAGGGAGATAATGTTCATGCAGGCCCCTACATTGTACAATGCAGCAGCAGCCTTGAAATCTTTCACGTAACCCGGATAGGTCTTGAGCATGGCAACCACGTTGCCGTCACTCTTGTCCTTCAGGCTGTGATAGATAAGGAGCCTGCTGAAACTGGAGAAGAGTACAGGAAAGATCAGTGGAATTATCTCTTTCTTTGAATAGCTTGCATAGTAGTTTACTACCCTTGCAGCCTTGAGCGGGTTACGGTAGACGATAGCCTTCCACAGTTCATTGGGACTGTAATCTTTGCTGATGCCTATGCTCTTCTCAATCTGTTCGGTGGTTATGCGCGGGTTTTCCCTGGGCAGAGAGATGATCAGTTTCTCCAGCTCGTTGGCAATCTTCCCCAGATCATTGCCCAGGAATTCAGACAGCAACCTTGAGGCATCCGTGGCGGCCATGATGCCCCTGTCAGTCAGATAACGGTCAATCCAGCCCGGGATCTGATACTCCGGCACCCTGTTGAACTCAATGTACCATCCCTTTTTGGCGAGTGATTTATAGAGCGATTTCCGCTTGTCAAGATCCTCATATTTGTAGGCAACAACCAGGATAGTTGATTTGAGCGGATTATCCACATAGACAAGCAGCTCATCTATCTTTTTCAGCTTCTGTGCCTCCCGCACAATGACCACCTGCTGGTTGGCCATCATCGGGAAGCGGCGGCAGGCCTCAATGACCTGTGTAACAGTCACATCGAGGCCATAGAGCACCGTCTGGTTGAAATCTCTCTCAGACTCATCCAGTACCTTGTCCTCAATAAAGTCCGTTATGAGGTCAATGTAGTAGGGTTCCTTCCCGGCGAGGAAATAGACAGGCTTGTAGATCTTGTTTCGCAGATCCCTAAGTATCTCCCTGTAATCTGTTGCCATCAGAAACGCAGGTGTTTAACCGAGATACCGTTATCCTTGATTTCCGTAAGTGCTTCAATGCCAATCCGCAGATGAGTCTCCGTAAACTGGCTGGTCACCTTCATGTCACTCTCACCGGTCTTGATTCCCGTAGAGATCATCGGCTGGTCAGAGACCAGAAGCAGGGCGCCGGTGGGTATCTCATTGGCGAATCCGACGGTAAAGATGGTTGCTGTCTCCATATCAATGGCCATGGCTCTGGTCTTGACGAGGTATTTCTTAAAGCGGTCATCATATTCCCAGACCCGCCTGTTGGTTGTATAGACCGTTCCGGTCCAGTATGCAAGGTTGTTGCGGACAATGGCTGCGGAGACGGCGCTCTGCAATTTGAAAGCAGGAAGCGCAGGTATCTCCAGGGGCAGGTAGTCGTTTGAGGTACCATCACTTCGTATGGCAGCAATAGGAAGGATCAAGTCGCCCAGCTTGTTCTTCTTCTTTAACCCGCCGCACTTGCCGAGGAAGAGCACCGCCTTGGGCTGAAGGGCACTGAGTAGATCCATCACTGTGGCTGCATTGGGGCTGCCCATGCCGAAGTTGATTATTGTTATGCCTTCCGCGGTGGCGCTGGGCCAGTTCTTGTCCTTCCCTTCCACCGGCACATCGTTCCAGCGGGCAAACATTTCCACATAGAGTGTAAAGTTGGTAAGAAGGATAAACTCGCCGAAAGAGTCCAGATCCTTCCCCGTGTAGCGGGGCAGCCAGTTACTAACTATATCTTCCTTGGTTTTCATGTTCTCCGGAGCTGTTTGTTTATATTTGCCCTGCCTAAGGGTAACCAAAAATACAATAAAAGTTG
>CAZVLJ010000172.1:0-2581 GCA_964627825.1 uncultured Rikenella sp.
CACAGCATCGAGTATGCCCAGTCCGGTGGCCATATTCTCAGCCGCCTCCATGTAATTGACCAGCAGTGATGTTTCATCATACATGCTTGCAAAACTGAGGTCACAGACATATGTTCCCAGGTTCAGCGCCATGCTTGTGCTGGCGGTGTAGTTGGTCTTATTCTCAACCGGGTTGAGCAGTGTGACGTCAAACTTCGCCCCTGCTTCCTTTATCAGGTGAGCCACCTCGAGAGGAGTAGGAAGAGCATTGAATACCTTTTCGGCACTTTTTATCTGCTCCATTGTCTGCTCGTCGGGACTGACGGTCTCACCGCTTTCCCTGGTCACTTCGCTCCTGGTTTTTCCCTTGCATGATGAAGTAACCAGGCAGAGAGCCAGAGCAGTCACTCCCAGAATCAGTGGCAGAATTTTAAACTTACTGTTCATATCGATTCTAATTTTAAATTTCGCAGGCCTTTAAACGACCAATTTACACTTTTTTAATAAACGCATTTGCCGTGAAGTTATTATTTAGCCATAAATTTGTTCCAAACCTAATGTCATGGAAAGATCAGAAAAGAAGCTTGCTGAGCTGGGGAAAGTGCTTATCGGGGGCAGAAGCAGTGAGATAAATGAGAGGATCAGGCTGCTACGCGCGGAAAGGCCATTTGAAGGGGCTCTGAAGATGCTGGCACTCTTCTATGACAGGACGGAGGATGAAAGAATTAAACTGACAATCTCGGGCTTGTTTAATGATATGAAGGAGCAGGGCGCAACAGGCGAAATAATTGATGCCATCAATGTTGTCACCAACCAGGGATCAAAGGCCATGCTGCTTTCCTCATGCTGGCAGTCGGGACTCGATTATTCCGAACATGCAGATTCTATGGCAGGTTTCTTCATGAGCGGCGATTACATGACAACCCTTGAATGCTTTACAGTCTTTGAGACCTGTATCTCATCAGTAAGTGTGGCAGACCGTACCTCCATCATTGCCAGGCTCCGTCAGGAGATTGGCTCATGGGACACACCCAGGCAGAAACTTGGAGAAGAACTGATTGTACTTCTTGAGGGTTGATTGCCATTACCCAACGCGGCCAGCGCTAACAAGATGCAACCAAACTAGATGTACGAACTGTAATGCTTCATGAACTGAGATCTCTCAAAGAGCGAGGGATTTGCTACATTCCTGTAGTTCAGCCTGCCCCTGAAATCGCTTATTGACTTGAATTCCTTGACCGTCATCCACTTACGCAAAGCCTCATTGATCTCTGTAATAACAGTAAAGCCTCTCTTGTAAAGTGCCGAGCAGACCTGAACTGTTGTGGCACCGGCAAGGAGATATTTGATGGCATCCTCGCCGGAGTAAACGCCGGTTGAAGCCGAGATATCCACCTTCATGTCCTGACCGCTCACCATCCCTATCCAGCGGAGCACATACCGCTGCTCAACAGTATTGGAGAGCACCGAGGCGGGATGAATGGTGAGGTTGTTAATGTCAAAGTCAGGTTCATAGAACCTGTTGAACATGACAATACCGTCAGCGCCATGGTTATGCATCTGCCAGACGAAGTTAAGCAGGTTTGAGAAGCGAAGGCCGATCTTCACGCTGACAGGAATCTTCAGCTTCTTCCTGAGATTATCTATGATCTTGAAGTAGACTTTCTCGGAATCGCTGCTGCCAAGGTGTTTATCTGTCGGGATGAAGAAGATGTTCACCTCCAGTGCACTGGCGCCTGCCTTTGCAATCTCCTCGGCAAAATCTATCCATCCTTTTGGTGAAAAGCAGTTAATGCTTGCTATAACAGGTATCTTCACGCTCCTGCGCGCTCCGGCAACCAGGTCAAGATAAGCATCAACACTGTTGGTGCGGGTGTAATACTGAAGATAATCATCCGCTTCCGGGTATGTCTCCCTGGTTGACATTGAGTGAGCCTGTGACACTATCTGTTCTTCAAACAGGGACTTGAGTACCACGGCGCCGGCGCCGGCAGCCTCGGCTTCAATTATTGATTCAACCTTTGATGTGAAATTGGAACTGCCAGCAATTATCGGACTGCTCAGTTCAAGTCCCAGGTAACGTGTGTTGATTGTGCTCATCCTATTTTTTAAATCTTTCTCCAAATATAAGTGTTCCCACCCGAATCATTGTACTTCCCTCCTCTACCGCCACCTGCCAGTCGCTTGTCATGCCCATGGAAATCTCCCTGAAATGGCTGTCATGAGAAAAGTGTACATCGCGCAATTGTCCGAAGAGGTCTGTCAGAATACTGAACTCAGACCGCACCTTCTCCTTATCATCGGTGAAGGTTGCCATACCCATCACGCCGCATATACGTGCAGCTTTCAGTGATGAGGCCACCTTACCCCAGTCCGTTGCCTTCATCTCGGTTATGGAGAATCCTGATTTTGACTCCTCCGATGCAATATGCACCTGCAAGAGACAATCGATTCTCCTACCCTGTGCCAAAGCCTCTGCATCAATCAGCCTCAACAGCCTGACAGTGTCAACCGACTCAATCATTGCGGCTGAAGCCACGGCCGGCTTTACCTTGTTCGACTGCAGGTGCCCGATCAGGTGCCAGGATATATCACCCGGAAG
>CAZVLJ010000173.1:0-2576 GCA_964627825.1 uncultured Rikenella sp.
TAATATAGATATGAACAACCTGATTTCCATCTGTTCCGCAATTGCACTGACCCTGTTTTCCTGCACTCCGCAACCTGAATACGCAGAACTGAACGGCCTGGCCCAGGGAACTACCTACCACCTCGTGGTGGAGAAAGTCCCGGGACTTGATATCATGGCACTGCGCCAGGAGATAGAGCAGCTTTTCACTGAGATTGACAACTCACTTTCAATCTATAATGACTCCTCGGTAATCTCAGCCATCAATGCCAGCCGCGACAATTTGACCGACACACTCTTCCGCGAGGTTTTCAGGGCCTCGTCGCAGATATCCTCAGAGAGCGGGGGGCTGTTTGACATCACAATAGGGCCGCTGGTGAAGGCCTGGGGGTTCGGTCCTGACGCCATTAAACGGTTTGATGAGTCAATGCTCGATTCACTTCTGGCTCTTGTGGGAATGGATAAGGTGTGTCTGGAGGGAGACCGGATCATAAAAGCTGACCCGGACATGTTCATTGATGTCAATGCCATTGCCCAGGGGTATACTGTTGACCTGGTGGCTGACCTGATAGTGCGATCGGGCATCACGCATTGCCTTGTGGAGGTTGGGGGCGAGGTGCGGACTGTTGGCGACAAGCATGGCATGGGATGGAAGGTGGGCATTGATACCCCTGCTGATGGCAACTATATTCCTGGGGCTGACATCCAGGCCAGGATAAGGCTTGACAACCTGGCCCTTGCCACCTCGGGTAACTATCGCAAGTTCTTTATTGAGGATGGCATAAAGTACTCACATACAATTGACCCCAGAACTGGCTATCCTGTAAGGCACACACTACTGAGCGCCACAATCATCGCCCCCACGGGTGCCGTGGCTGATGCCTGGGCAACAGCCTGCATGGTGGGAGGGAAGGAAGAGGCCATAGCCTTCATTGATAAGTATGATTTCCTGGAAGGGTATCTCATCTATTCTGATGAAAATGGCGTGATGAAGAGCTGGATCTCCAAAGGGCTCAGGGAGCTTATTATTTCTGAAAAATGAGGATGGGAGTATAAAGTTTCATCAGCATTTAATTGACGTTGTACAAGATTGCACTACTAATGCCTGATGAAATTTACTTTCCCGGATTTCTTATTTGGCTGTAGTAATAATCAGGTGAATTATTTGCAAAATTATGTTACATTTGACTAGATTGTAACACAAATGTATGATTAACAGCACCTGAAATGAGGCCATACAAGGGCATAATATATGTTTTGTCAAGAATTGCTTTTAAACGGTAATTCCTATTAAATGCCTTTAATACAGATCATACGATAATGGAGGGGAGTTCAATAACAATTAAGGACATAGCAAAGCTTCTTGGATTATCAAAATCCACAGTCAGCAGAGCTTTGAAGGATCATCCGGATATCAGCAGGGAGACTAAGGATGCTGTTAAAAAGGTTGCCGGAGACCTTGGTTATATGCCTAATGTGGTAGCTTCTTCCCTGAGATTGAAAAAAAGCAAGACGATTGGGGCTATATTTCCAGAGATTTCTTATTTCTTTTTCCCATCAGTCATTCATGGTATTGAGGAGGTTGCTCACAGTATGGGTTACAATCTCTTGATTGTACAGTCAAATGAATCATACGAACGTGAAGTTGAGAATTTGAATATTCTGATTTCCAATAAAGTAGACGGGATTCTACTTTCAGTGTCAAAGGAAACCAGGAATTTTGATCATTTCAGGCATGTGATGGGAATGAATCTACCGATGGTTTTTTTTGATCGGATAGTGAAGGAGCTTGTTGCAGATAACGTTCTGGTGGATGACATTTCAGGTGCGATAACTGCTGTAAATCACCTGCTTGAAACCGGGAAGAAGCGTATTGCATTATGTAACGGCAATCCAAATCTTCTGATCAGTCAAAACCGGCTAAAGGGATACCGGACAGCTTTGGAGGAAAATGGAGTGCCCATAGACAACAGGTTAATCATCTCAGGTGAAACACCTCTTGAAGCTGAAACTGAAACCTTACGACTCCTGAATCTGGATTCTCCTCCGGATGCAATATTTGCTATCAGTGATCTGACCATGACAGGGGTAATGAAAGCAATTTACCAGACCGATTTGCGTATACCTGATGATATTGCGATTATCGGTTTTTGTGAAGAGATCTTTAGAACTATGTATAATCCTTCTCTGACCGCAATTCAACCAATGGGTTTTGAAATTGGCAAGATAGCAGCAGAGGTGTTATTTGAGAAGATCAGTCGAAAACAGGAAAGTAAGCCTCAGTTAGAACCCAGAACTATCTATCTGGGAGGTAATCTGGTAAAAGGAGAATCGACATAGATCTATTCCGACACAGATAAAAAACATACTGTATTCCTGCTGAATTAGAGATACCCTATTTCCGAGGCGATAGAGATAGGGTGTAGAGTTATAAACATAACCCTGACATTATCTTTTTCCTTTTGTGATCTGGATATGAGAATGTCAGGGTTGAGTCTATAGAATACTTTGTGTAAACGCCTGTATTCAAATTCTGCATCTATCTTCAAATTTAATCAAAAATTGCTGCAAGATCATACCCCAGTCCCGGATGGGCA
>CAZVLJ010000174.1:0-2565 GCA_964627825.1 uncultured Rikenella sp.
TTCCCGCAACCGGGGTGGTTTCTTGATGCCATACATGAGAAGATCGTACCGCTGAAGAATTACATTCCCAGTACCAATTTCACTGATCTCGAACAGATACGCAGGGCTAAAGCAGGAATATAAATGATGGGTTTTTACGAAAATATGCCTGATCAGGCCCGGTTACTCAGGCATGCCTCACTGCCTGGTGAGAAGGCGATCATGGAAGTAAATGCGCATTTGCACACTCCTTACTCGTTCAGTGCTTTTCCCAGTGTCAGGCAGGCTGTTGAAATTGCTATTGCTGAAGGAGTGAAGGTTGTCGGGATAAACGATTTCAACACAACCGACGGTTATGCTGAATGGGCGAAAGAGTGTCTTAAAAATAATGTGTTCCCGCTTTTTAATGTAGAATTCATTGCCTTGGACAGGGAGTATCAAGAAAGAGGTATACTCGTCAACGACCCTAATAACCCGGGGCGTACTTACCTGAGCGGGAAAGGTCTTGTTTACCCTCAAAATACAGCAAGTAAGTCACATGAACAGATTGAAAGGATAAAAGTTGAATCCAATGCCCATGTTGAAAGGATGTGCGATAAGCTTAACATTCATCTTCAGGGGTGCGACGCCCCTTTTCGCCTGACATTCAGAAAAGTATTCGATAAGTTGACGCTTGGTAACATCAGAGAGCGCCACTTGGCAAAGGCATTGCGTCTGAGTATTGACGAGCATTATTCTGATGAGGAAAACCGTAGATCATTCTATAAAAAGATATTTGAAGGGAAGCCGTTGGAAAGTGATCCCGGGAATGCTGCCGGTGTAGAAAATGAGATACGCAGTAACCTGCTCAAGGCAGGTGGTGCAGCATACATACCAGAGAATAGTGATTCTTTTCCTGAGATAGAAGAGATAAGCAGTCTGATAACCGATGCAGGGGGTATCCCCACTTATCCCTTCCTTGCAGATAATGCAAAGGGGAGATTCACTGATTATGAGGGAGATATTGAAAGCGTTACGGAGAACCTGAAAAACCGTGGCATCTGTTCAGTTGAGTTCATTCCACAGCGTAACACCTCGCCAGTACTTCGGAGATATGCGGAATATTGCTGGGACAAGGGCCTGGTGGTCACATTCGGGACAGAGCATAACACACCTCTGATGGAGTCGGTAAAGGTATTCGCATCAGGCATGACTGAACTGACTCCCCGGTTGAGAGAGATAAATTACAGTAGTGCATGTATTATTGCAGCGCATCAATATTTAGTCAACAGGGGTGAACCTGGGTTTGTCTTCGGGAAAGACCGCAAAGAATATATAAGACTCGGGCATGCCCTAATAAGGAGCATAACAAATATATGATGATCATGAACGATTTGCAGGAGTTAATCAATATCTCAAGATTTTACGGAGAGAAGAAAGAATTTGTTGTAGCCGGAGGTGGCAACACTTCCCTTAAAAACAAGGATAAGCTATGGGTGAAAGCAAGCGGATATTCACTTGCTTCCATTACAGAGGAAGGTTTTGCTGTGCTTGATCGCAGGAAGCTTGATCTTCTTTCGGGTAAAACCTATAGTGAAGAGCCTGATGAGCGGGAACGCCAGGTTAAAAATGATATTGACGGTGCCCTGATTACAAAAGATAAGCGTCCGAGCGTTGAGTCTTCGCTACATAACCTTATCAGTTACAAATTTGTGGTTCATCTTCACCCTGATGCGGTGAACGGTGTGTTATGCAGCAGAGATGTGGAAAACCTTATTGAGCCTATATTCGGAACCAATGCTTTATATTTCCTTTACACTGACCCGGGCTATGTGCTGTTCAGGGAGGTTGAAACGAGGGTAAACGCCGTACGCAGTTCAAAGGGGTGTGATCCTAAGGTTATTGTTCTGCAGAATCACGGGATATTTGTAAGTGCAGATACTACAAAAGAGATCATCAGTATTTGCGACAATATTTTAAAGAATATTTCAAAAGCTGTAAAGTCGCCAATACCTGAGGGAACCAAGGCAATTGACTCCTCAGTAACTAAGATTATTCCTGCCCTACGCGCAATTGTTTCTACGGGAGGTATGAAGATACTGAAGACAAAGAACAGTGAACTGATCAGCTATTTTGCGTCAGACGCAGTCACCTTCAGTAAGGTCAGCAGTCCGTTTACGCCTGATACTATTGTATATTGTAAATCGAAATATATTTACCTGGATACTGAGGGGTCGCCAGAGAATACTGTCAGCCAATTCAGGAAAGAGTATGAAAGGTATGTTTCCAGAAACGGTTATCAGCCGAAAGTGGTTATCATTAAAGGCATAGGAGTGGTTGCCATCGGTGACAATGCTGTACAGGCGGAGACTATACATGACGTGTTTGAGAGCCAGATGAAAATCGCATGGCTAGCTGAATCTTTTGGCGGGCAGCATTTCATGGACAGTAAAAGCATCAACTATATTGACAACTGGGAAGTTGAGAACTACAGACGAAGGTTGTCGGTTACAGAGACCAAGGGCCGGGTTAAGAATAAGGTAGTTGTAGTCACCGGGGCTGCAATGGGATTCGGCGAGGGGATAGCCCGCATAATGAAGGAAAACG
>CAZVLJ010000175.1:0-2521 GCA_964627825.1 uncultured Rikenella sp.
CGGGAACAATAATACAGTGATAAGTTAACTTGATTATTAACCTGTGCTACCTTTCAGGGTTTGGTAAAAAATACTGAGATGGAGGCACGACAAAAACAACTTATCATTATGTATCATGAGATCCGAAGACTCCGCGATGCTGAACATTTTTCGATTCAGCGCATAGCGGATCAGTTAAAAATCAACTTCCGAACAGTAAAGAAGATACTGGGTATGACGGAAGAAGATTATGACAGGTTTATAGAGAAGAAGTGGGCAAAGGCTCATCATCTTGATCCCTACCGTGATTTTATTGTCCGCTACCTTCAACAGTACCCTGATACTCCGGCAGCAGTAATGCATGATAAGCTCAAGGAGCAGTTTGCTACCCTGCCGAAGGTTGATCCGAAGACTGTTTACAGCTATGTGATGATGGTTCGCAGGGACCATAATATTATCAGGGTCAGTGCCAGCGAGAGGCAGTACTCGGCAGTCCCGGATCTTCCTCCCGGGCACCTGGCTCAGGTTGACTTCGGGGAGAAGAAGCTCCGGAGAAGTAACGGGGAGTGGGTCAAGGTTCACTTTTTCGTGATGCTTCTGTGTTACAGCCGCCAAAAATTTGTTTTGTTCCTTGACAGGCCCTTTACTTCTGATGATGCAGTCATAGCCCATGAGAAGGCATTTGAGTTCTTCGGAGGCATACCCCTGGAGATAGTCTATGATCAGGACACTGTTTTTCTGTACCGGGAAAATGGCGGAGATTATATTATGACAGATGTTTTTCAGCGGTATGAGGCCAGCCGGGGCTTTAAGGTTACTTTTTGCCGGGCTGGCGATCCCGAGAGTAAGGGCAAGGTTGAGAACTCGGTTAAATATGTCAAGCACAACTTTCTTTTTAACCGCACATTTATTAACACTGAGATCCTTAATGATCAGGTCCTGGCCTGGCTTGAGCGCACTGGCAATGGGATGGTACACAATACCACTCGTAAGGTGCCGCAGGAGCAGTGGCTGCTTGAGAGGCCCTTCCTACGGCGCTGGATGCCACTGCTTAACGCTGCAAGAGTTAATGGTCATAAGGTTATTAAAACAAATACCATAAAGTACCGGGGTAACAGTTACTCGCTTCCTTTCGGCACATATCGCAACGACGAGACGAGGGTATTTGTAACAGAAGAGGGTAATCAGCTGGTAATAAAAGATGCCGGTGGTAATATTATCACCACACACCTTATACCTGAAGGGGTGGGTAATAATATCATAAATACCAATCATCGCAGGGATACCTCCATTAAACTTGACGCTCTCCGTGGCAGAGTAAGGGAGTTCTTTGGTCACACCGTTGAGATAGATACATTTATCGATAAGATCAATACTCTTTATCCCCGCTATGTACGGGACCAGCTTACGGCAGTTCTGACGGTAGCAGAGAGAAGCGGGCAGCAGCAGGCAGAGGTAGCCTTGGAGTTCTGTGTGCGTAATAGCCTGTTCAGTGCCAGTGACTTCAAATCAATCCTCCAGGGCCAGCTCTCCGGCAGGACCCAACCTACGGCGCTACGACCTGTCATCAAGCCCCTGGGAGATGCCAAGACACAGCTGATAGTGAACATAGAGCCCGAGAGAAGTGACATACGGGAGTACGAAGTGATTTTTAACCAAAGCCTCTGATGCCATGAGTCAGTACATACCGCTTATCAGGCGTCAGGCAACACGTCTACGGCTATCGGGTATCGGGGGTAACATCACCAGCCTTCTCCAGGAGGCAGAGCAAAACTCTCCGAGTTATGATGAGTTCACACATAATCTGTTCTCTTATGAGATAAAAGGCAGGGAAGCCAAGCAGCTTACACTGAAGATGAAGCTTGCCAGGCTGCCGTTAAATCATGATCTTGACAGCTATGACTTTAATTTTGCCTCCGGACTGTCGGCTCAGCAGCTGAACCAACTACGTGAGCTCAACTGGCTGGATCAGTGCTACAATATCATGTTTAGCGGACCATCAGGAACCGGTAAAACATATATATCTGCAGGTCTGTGTTATGATGCCCTTAGGCGTGGATATAAAGCATACTTCCGGGGCATGAACGATATCCTCGCAACCCTGCGGCTGAAGGAACTTACCCCTACCGCAGTCAAGGAGTTTAAAAGACTTACAGAAGCTCAGCTTATTGTTATTGATGATGTTATGACACTGCCTCTTGGAAGGGAAGATGGCAACAGGTTCTTTGTCTTCTTAAATCAAATCTACGAGACCACGTCGTTCATTATCACAACCAACAAATCACCGGCAGAATGGGCCAGATCAGTCGACGACGAGACCCTGGCTACTGCTCTGCTTGACCGGTTGCTCTATAAGTGCCAGTTAATCCAACTACAGGGCAAGAGTTACAGAATGCAGAACAGACAGACAATTTTTTAAAACTTGATGAAAGCTTACGAGAAAATAGACATAATTTTACACCAGAGTCACTGCAGTATTGTTCCCGAAAACACTGCACTCTTGTTCCCAAATTTACTGCACTTCATTTTCCCGAAATCACTG
>CAZVLJ010000176.1:0-2514 GCA_964627825.1 uncultured Rikenella sp.
AGGGATAGAGGAGATAACGGCATCAATGTCCGGTCGTGCTGTCTCAAACGATTCATCCACGGGGTACTCCATCAGCTGCATCAGGTTCAGCCTGGCCATCTTCAGGGTGTTCTCCGAATTTGCCAGCGTCGCCTCCTCGGAAGCAAGCTGGGTCTTCACCTGCAGGTAATCGCTGTTGGCGATGGCACCTAGGCTCATCCTTTCACCTGCCAGGGCCAGCTCCTCGCGGGTAGCCTCCGCCTGGTTGCGGCTGTTGGCCACCTGCTCCTCAGCATATAGAACCTGAAGGTAAGCGCTCATGATACTCAGCGAGACACTCTCCCTGGTCTGATCTGCACTGTACTGCAGTGATCGTTGGTCCAGCGCCGCCAGCCTCACCCGGTTCCTGAGCTGAAACCCGTTAAAGAGTGTCAGCCCGCTGCTTAGAGAGGCGCTGGTGCGCGATGAACCATCCCATGATACCTCACCCGTGGTGCCCGTCACACGCTGCAACCCCAGGTTCTCCCCCAGGGATGCGCTCAGTGAAGGCAGCAGGTTATCCTTCGCCTGTTGCAGGTTTAACTCACCCAGACTGACAGAGACATCGGCCTTCCTGACCTGGATATTCTGTTCCAGCGCATACGCAATGCAGTCGGACAGGGTCCACTGTTTCGGCTGGGCATGAACAGACACGCTGACAACCCAGAGAAGGGCCGCCAGTGTGTGAAACAGTTTTGTACTCATTCTTTTCATCCGAATATTTAAAATTTGTTTTGCCTTTGGAATGGAACCCGTATGAATTCAATAATCTAATCTTCTTGTGATCTCTTGATCATCCAGGTCTCATTCCGTGAAACTTGATGAGCCAAAACTATTACATGATGACCGGGCCGGAAGAATATTTTAGACAGGGAAGCCGGTTTTGCCGACGAAAACCTTACACTTACCGACCGGACATAAGAAGGTTATGAGGGATTTCGGGAAAAAGTGACTATACTGTTGACCCGGGAAGAAGACTATATGGTATATTGGGGAAAAGTGACTATGCTGTTGATCCGGGCTCAGAGGCTGTCCGGATACCTTCAGCCACCTCGGGCAGGATACCCATCCTGACATATACCGGTCTTACCAGCCGCTTCAGCTCCGGCAGACGGCGGTAAAAGACCAGCGCCCCGATCAGACACACAGCGCCACCAATAAAGATGGTCCACGGAGTACCAAGCACCTTTGCCATCCACCCGGCAAGGAGACTGCCAAAGGGTGCCGTACCCATCAGTGCCATGGTGTAGAAGCTCATCACCCTCCCCCGCTTGTCATCGTCAGCAATGGTCTGCAGAATGGTGTTGCTGGCTGCAGTCTGGGTCATCATGCCCAGGCCGGTAAAGAAGATCAGGAACATAGAGACGAAGAAGGACGAGCTGAGCGACAGTGATATCAGGCCTAATGAGAGCAGTGCCGTAGCTGCAGGTATGAGTCTGCCCAGCCTCAGCACCGTATCCTTCGAGGCAAGATAGATTGCGCCAATAAGTGCACCCGCACCGGCGCCGCCCATAAGGAAGCCGTAGGTATGTGAATCGCCCTGCAGGACATCCTTCGCATAAACAGGCATGAGCACCTGGTATGAAGCCCCCATGAGGCTCACCAGTCCCAGCAGGAAAATGATATGCTTTATTGGTGCGAAGCCGAAGGTATAAGCCAGTCCCTCCTTCATCTCACGCAACATGGGAGTCTGCTTTTTCTTTTCCTTTATCACCGGCACCCTCATTGCCATGAGAGAGCCTATTACAAAGAAGTAACTCAGAGCATTGATCAGGAAGCAGGCTCCCTCACCCACGGCAGCCAAAACTATTCCCGCCACCGAGGGGCCTATCAGCCTTGCACCGTTGAACATCATTGAGTTGAGGGCTACAGCGTTGCCGATGTCCTCCTTCCCGTTGACCATATCTATTACGAAGGAGTGCCGCGCGGGCATGTCAAATGAATTTATGCAGCCGAGGATCACACTGAGCACAATGATGTGCCATATGTCAAGCCCCCCTGTCAGGCTCAGCCATGCCAGCACCCCGGCCTGTATCATTGAGATGATCTGTGTGATGAGCAGTACCCGGTAACGGCTCCAGCGGTCAATAAGTACTCCGGCAAAGGGTGCCAGCAGAAATGACGGAATTGTCCCGGCAAACCCCACCACCCCGAGCAGAACCTCCGAACCGGTCATCCGGTAAACCACCCACGGCAGCGCAATACGCTGCATCCATGTGCCTATCAGCGAGATGCTCTGCCCGCTGAAAAACAAACGGTAGTTGCGGTGACGCAGTGATCTGAATACAATGTCAACTTTTATCATTAAAACGGGGTGTAATTATCCCTGCAGCAAGAGCTCAGCGGTGCAAAAATATTGATAAATTGCCATATTGACTAACTACCGTTATAAAAGCAGAGATCATGTATTATATCCTTTTCTACACGACTGTTGAGAACTACATTGAGCGCCGGGCACCCTTTCGCGAGGAGCACCTCGGACTGATACGTGAGTTC
>CAZVLJ010000177.1:0-2513 GCA_964627825.1 uncultured Rikenella sp.
TCTCCAAAAATCCTGTTTGTGCTCGAGGAACTGAACCTTATCAAGATGCCAGCAGCGTTCAGTAACTATCTGAGCACTGGCGTATGAAGCTGCCAGGAGTATGAGAATGGCAACGGTGTAAAGTCTTTTCATGATGGTCCTTTTTATTAACGGTTGAATGACTCTGGCGACTAATTTACAAATTATAATTTAGTTATTTGTTTAGATGGAATTAAAAAAGTATTTATCGGGCTTGTGTTTAAATCCGATTAAAGATCCCGGGTTACATTTCTGCCAGGAACTCCGGTCAGATTATTGAAGAGTATTCGGCTTCTTTCCGGATGAGTATCATGCGTCTCTACCACCCGAACAGTAATCCCAGCTTCAGGTTGATGAAGCTGTCATGCCAGGGTCCCCCAAAGCTGGGATCATCAAAGATGTCCCGATCAATCTGGGTGAAGAGACCTGTGGAAAAGGAAAGATGTGTGTTTTTAAGAATTGGCACAATCAGTCCCAGGCCAGGATTGGCAAAGACTTTTGAATAATCCCTGAAGTTGTCAAAGTTCAACAGGAATCCCGCCGGCATGGCCAAAAAGAACTGTACTCTCTGCCTGCCGAGAAAATACCTCATATCAGCATAAAGAGGTACTGTATATCCGTCATTGTACTTAAAGAAACCTGTTCCCCCGCCCAGGGCAAAACCACCTTTCAATCTATATCCAAATGCCGTTGTAGCCCCTGTATAGTGATGAGCGAAGGGAGGCTCAATGATTTCCAATCCAAACCCGTAGTGGGCTTCAGTGATGTTGTATAACCCACCTGAGTACATTGGCTGTTCAGCGGTTGTGAAGAGTTTATGGCTCCTCCAGTAATTCTGCTGATGATCCAGAAACTGCAGATGGTCAAGGTGCCAGCAACGTTCTGTGACTACCTGTGCCGGGGCCCAGGACGTCATCAGAATGATCAGAAGGACAAAGACAGAGAATTTTTTCATGATATTCTTAATTTTTACCTTTTAGTTCGATCCCGAGCTTGAAGTTGACGAATGACTTGCGCTGGGAGGAGCCACCGGTTGTTACTATTAATCCCGTAGAAAAGGTCACTGCCGTTCTGTTGGCAGCAATATAACGCAATCCTGCGGAAGGATTAATGAAGAGTCTGGTTTCATTGTTCAGGTCCGTAAAATCAAACAATAATCCCCCGGCACCAGAAATATAAGGCACTATTTCCTGTGCATTGAGATTAAACCTCACATCTATGAACAGCGGGTATAGTGTGCCTTCATTATGCACATGGATTCCAACACCTGCACCTGCCTTGACATTTCTCATGAACTGATAACCGGCAATGGTTGTAATACCATAGTAGTAGCGGGACAATTCATCTGTAACCTGAGCTAATCCAAATGCATAAGTTGCTTCCGTTATGCTTACAAATCCCGGTTGCCAGTCGTAGTTTACCTTAGGGGTTTTGGCAATGCGATCGTTAGGCTGAGCGTAGGCTCCTGTTATGCAGGTCAGTAGAAGTAAAAGAGTTAGGTTTGTTCTCATTTCGACATGTCTGAAGGTCTGAAGTCTTAAGGTCAGGGGTTTTCAGTCATTGGTGTAGTAGCCGGAGGATTTGCCGGTACCTTTAGAGTAGTAGTTGCCGGGGTCATAGTAACGACTGCCGTAACCGAGTGAGTAGCCGTAACGGAGTCCGTAACCATAATAACCAGCCGTTGAAATATCATTCACGATAATGGCAACGTTTGACATCTCTCCCTTGCGATAGATCTCGTCAAGAAGCTGAACAGACCCTCGTGTGGTATATCTCTGCCTCACAACGAAGAGGGTGATGTTGGCAAGCTGGTTGAGCAGAAGGGCGTCTGTTACAATCCCTACCGGGGGTGTGTCAATAATGACAGCATCAAACTCATTCCTGGCCAACGCAATAAACTCTGTCATCTTAGGTGAACCTATGAGCTCTGCAGGATTGGGTGGTACCGGTCCTGACGGTGCAAACCATAGGTTCTCTATCTCTGTGGGGACGATCACCTCATCAAAGGTGGCGCTGCCACTGAGAAACTGACTCATGCCATGACCGTTGACAGCCTTCAGGATGGCATGCACGCGAGGCTTACGCATGTCGAGTCCCACTATCAGCACCTTCTTGTTCATCATGGATATTATTGTTGCGAGGTTAACCGAGACGAAGGTCTTTCCCTCTCCGCTGACAGGCGAGCTGACAACTATCACAGGGCATTCTGTCTGGCCGGTATAGAAAGCCAGCGATGTGCGCACTGCCCTGAAACTCTCAGCCAGAGTACTGCCGGGTTTTTCTGCCACCGGATCCTCAACATGGTAATCGGAGTGACTTATGTATCCTATTATAGGGGCTTTGGTCAGTCGTTCAATATCATGCTTGCCGATTATCTTGTTATTAAGCAGGTCAAAGATGACTATAAGGGCCATTGGCACAAGAAGTCCGAGAAGAATTGCAACCAGGTAGTTCTTCATCGACTTCGGTCTTATCTGGGCGCTGTTATGCACCAT
>CAZVLJ010000178.1:0-2469 GCA_964627825.1 uncultured Rikenella sp.
TTTTCTCCCCGGTGTTGCCAGATTTACAGCTCCCTGTTATTCAGATCATTTACTGCAGTCTTGAGATTTTCCCGGCTCCGGACCTGAAAAAAAATTATGATTTTTTTTGCATCGTATTTAAAGTTTGCTTATTTTTGACCAAATGGTTAATTCTTTTGGTTAAACTATTAAGTTAATTATGATGGCGAAAGTCAGAACAGCAGACAGGCAGACAAGGGACAGGATTTTCAGGGCCGCCACCCAGGTTTTTGAGGAGAAGGGATATTCCGGTGCACGGATGCAGGAGATAGCTGACAGGGCAGGTATTAATAAGGCTCTCCTTCATTATTATTTCAGGAGCAAGGACCAGCTTTTCATGGCAGTCTTCCAGGTACTGCTCAAAAAGATGTTTGAAAAGATAATAGCAATCTTCCAGGCAGATCTCTCATTCAAGGAAAAGGTAAAGCTGTTTCTCGATCAGCATATCGATTTCCTTGTGAAGAATCCAAAACTGCCGATGTTTCTTCTCAATGAGATGTCAGTAAATCCATCGGTGGTTGATGGGGTGAAGGAAACACTTAAGTACGGAGAATTGCGTGACCTGATCTACGAGAAGCATGCAAAGGAACTCAAGGGATATGGCATCAGGAAGAGTGACATGCCTCAGCTGATGATAACCATCGTATCCATGTCCATATTCCCCTTTGCTGCAAGGGAGATGATTGCAGTCATGATGCCGCAGATGCTTGATAACAGGAAATTCAATGCCTTTATGTCGGACAGAAAGGAGTTTGCAGCAGACTTTATTTTCAGTGCCCTCAAACACCGCAAGAAATGAAGAGAATAGCTCTTTTTTCAATATTGATGCTGCTGGCGTCAGCGCTTATGTCACAGCGGATCGTGACCCTATGGCAGTGTTATGACTCCGCTGCCGTGGCCTCTCCACTCTCGGGTGAGAGGGAACTTTACGCGGGCATGACACAGCTGCGTGACCAGAACCTTTCTGCCACATGGTTTCCCTCACTGGATCTCGGTGGCTCATTCAACTACCAGTCAGATGTTGTAGATCTGTCTGACATGCTCTCTTCAATGCCCGTGCCGCCCGGCTCACTGCCTTCCATACCGCATGAACAGTACAGGGCAACCGTTGATCTCAGCCAGGTGATATGGGATGGCGGTGTGACCCGCAGCGCACGGGAGGTGGAAAGGGTTGTCAGCCAACTGAACATGCAGCAGAGCGAAGCTGACCTGTACCGCCTCCGCGATCAGGTCAACAACTATTTCTTCTCACTCCTGCTGGTGAGAAGCCAGGCTGAAGTAACCCGGGTTCTCATCTCTGAGCTTGAAGCACGGGCCCGGGAGGCAGCCTCGGGAGCGGAAAACGGTGTTGTACTGCCTGTAACACCTGATGTACTAAAGGCTGAGATAATAAAGGCAGAGCAGGCAGCCGCTGAGCTGGGCCGGCGCCATGATGCGCTGGCAGATGCGCTTGAACAGATTACCGGCATGACAGGACTGAAGGATGCGGAGCTGATCCTGCCTCAGGTGCAGATAACCGGCAATGACCTGAAGGATAATCCCGATCTTCAGCTTTTTGATACACGCAGCCGTCAGCTTGAGCTTTCAAAGAACCTCCTCAGGAGTCAGCGCATGCCAAGGTTGTTCGGTTTTGCACAGGCAGGCTATGGCAATCCCCCGGGAAACAATTTCCTTTCTGACGATGCGGATATTTACTACTCCATTGGCGCCGGCTTGAAATGGAACATCTATGATTGGGGCAAAAACAGCAATGAACGAAAGACACTTGCTCTTCAGAAGCAGCTGCTGGGTATCAGGAAAAGCGCCATGGAGCAGACCCTGCAGCGGCTTCTCACCGTGAAGATGGCAGAGATTGAATCATTGCGCGAGGCGGCCGCCAGCGACGACGAGCTGATAGTCATACGCAGACGTATAGCTGCCGTTGCTGCCTCTCAACTGCAGAACGGAACGATCACTGCCTCGCAGTATATGACCGAGCTGAACAATGAGAAGCAGGCTGTCATTGCAGCGGCGGCCAGGAAGATAAGCATTGCCAGGGCTGAAACTGAATACCTTTATATAACAGGACATAAAACAAATGAATGATATGAAGAAACTGGTTATACCTGTGATTATGCTCCTGGCCGCCGCCGGATGCGGCCGCGGCGAGAGCGATGCCGATGCGTGGGGCACCTTTGAGGCTGAGGAGATTATCATCTCTGCCGAGAGCTCCGGCAGGATCATCAGCATGGATGTGACCGAGGGCATGATGGTGGCGGGCGGCGCCGTCATCGCCGTCACCGACACCACTATGCTTGTGTTGCAGCGGGCAGAGCTTGATGCGGTGACGGCGCAGGCGCAGGCGCGCCTGGCGGGCATTGCGGCGCAGGATGCCGTGATACGCCAGCAGATGGATAACCTTGCCGTCAACATAGAACGTACGCGCCGCATGCTCGCTGACGGCGCCGCCAC
>CAZVLJ010000179.1:0-2448 GCA_964627825.1 uncultured Rikenella sp.
CAACTTTCGAGTAGTCATTATTATAAAGCACAAAGTTTCCGCTTGGCCAAAGGTGTCTTTGGCGCCAAAATGGATAAGAATCATCGTCAATTCCTTTCTCGGTTGGCATCGAATCCATTATCTCATTTCTTTCAAGACAATAAACAACCAGCCTGTATTTATATGAGAAATCTTCATAAACATTTTGAAAAACCACCTTTTTGTTGCCAAGGTATTCGCAATACATGGGTGTGAAAGGAAGACCATACTCAGCTATAAACAAATCCTTGTCGTAAATTAAAACCCTGCCTAATTGGGTTACAAGATGTAGCTGACCGTCCATTAAAAAAAAATCAAAAATATTTAGATATTCTCCTGGGCCTCTGCCCTCCCGGGCAATTTGGTAAGCCAATTGACCTGCTTCATCAAAAACGAAAATGGCCTTTTGCTTTTTATCTAAAATATAAAAATTTCCATGGTGCTCCTTTACAATATCGAATGAAGGAATTAATTGATTTCCGGGGTTTAGAACAATGGTGTCAGAGTTTGCAATGAAAGGTTGATCGCCGGCGGTCTGGACCACATCTTCAAGATCAAGCACAAGTGGTTTCTCACTCCGGTTTTGGAAAAATGAGCAGGAAGTGGTTGAACCAAGCAAGAAGGCAATCAAGATAAGTTTAAAAAAATGCACCTTTTTCATATTTTAGATTTTTCATGGCTAAAAAAAACGGCACAAAGGAAATAAATTGCCTGCTTTGTGCCGTTCAATGTTTATTAAGGACAAGCTGTACCCGACCAATACCAGTATGTGTTATCTTCTAATATTTCACCAGTTGAAGGACAATAAATCATATGGCCCCCTGCAAGCATTGAAACCACACAACCATCTTCATCTTCATATAGGAGTTGGCCCATAGCCTGAACCCTAATGGTACCTCCAGGGCAATTTGCAGAAAGTTTAGCGTTACCAAGCAAAACCAATGTGAAAAGGGCAATTGTGAGCACGGCTGTAATTCTTAGTAAATGATTTTTCATCTCTTTAAATTATTAAAAAGTTAACAATTTTTTTGCAAAAAAATGCATTGGTTACAAATGTGCCTGCGGCTTTATTAATATGGTAGATTAGCCAGCAAGACCGCGTTATGGTTGGCACGGTGTTCCTTCAGTGTTTCAAAAACCTTTGTAATGCCCAACACCGGGGAACACACAACTCCGGCATAGGGTTACTTATGCCAAATGGGTCTTAACCAGCTTCCAAATCAGATTTGTTTTTTTCTTAACCCAACCAACCACAATAATTCGATTGACAGGGCTGCAATAATGGAAAATCTTGGTTATTGGACTATTACAGGGGGGGGGGTAATGCCAATACCTTGCCGTGCCGGCAGCCTTTTGATTTTTTTTGTGTGCAATTTGTATTGGCAAGGGTTTTAAATCAAATTACCGTTTGCTAAAATATGCATTGATTTTAAACCCTGCAAGTTTTTTAATAAATAATCTGCAATTTTTTATCCTAAAATCCAATTTTTCACATTAAGCTTCAACCTCACGGGCATACCTGGTGGCAATGACACTCACAGTCAGAATCTGGAAGGCGTGAAAGATCATCAGGGGTAGCAGCATGATTCCAGCTGAGGCTGCATTCCCAAAAAGGACATTGGAGAATACGGTGCCATGCACAAGGGATTTCTTGGTCCCGCAAAATACAGCTGTGATTCGGTCCTCCCGGTTAAACCGCAACCAAGTGGCCAAAAAGTAGATGGTACCATAAACCACGAAGAAAAGAATAATCACCAAAGCAGTGAGCAAACCCAGTTCACCCCATCCCAAATCCTTAAAGAGACCGGCGTAAAAGGATTCAGCAAAACTCTTGTACACAATCAGTAAAATGACACTTTTATCGAATAGGGTCAGTTGGCGGGAATATTTACTGGCAAAGGCGTGCCACCGGGGCTGAAGCAGCAGGCCAAGAGCCACCGGCAGGATGATTTCAAGAAAAAGTTTCAAGTAGATCTGGGTGAAGTCAAAATCACCCTGCTGCGATTGCATAAAAAGCCCCATCCAAAGCGGGGTAACGGCGATGCCAATGATTCCAGAAAGGCTAGCGTTGAAAATGGCCGCCGGAACATTCCCCTTGGCCAGCGAAACCATCACCACCGAAGAAGAAACCGTACTGGGCAAGGCAGCCAGAAAAAACACCGCAAGCCAGAGGGTATGCTGGTATTCATTCCCCATCAAGGGATAAAACGCCATGATGATCAGGGGAAACAACAGGAATGTGGAAAGCTGAATCAACAGGTGAAGGCGTACATTGCGCAGGCCACTGCGAATCTTTTCCCGACTGAGCTTTAACCCGTAAAAGAAGAAGATTAGCGAAATACCAATGCTCCCAATGGTATTCAGGGGCATAATACTGTCAGGGGCACCAGGCCCGGGAAAGAGATAGGCCAGCACCACCACCAGCAAGAG
>CAZVLJ010000180.1:0-2432 GCA_964627825.1 uncultured Rikenella sp.
TTTTCATATTAATTAGTGTTTTTTGAGAAAATTATGTCCGCCCAGGCAAAAGCCTTAGATTTTAATAACCTCGTCGAACCACCTTGTCACCGACTCCCTGTGGGTCACGAAGACTATCGTCACCCTGTCCTTCAGCCGCGCCAGCACCTCCATCACGGTGGCTTCGTTCTCGGCATCGAGCGACGAAGTGGCCTCGTCCAGCAACAACACCGACGGTCTTCGCAGCAGTACGCGGGCCAGCGCCAGCCGCTGGCATTCGCCGCCGGAGAAAGCAGTGTGATAGTTCACCACGAAGGCATCCAAACCCTTCCTGAACCGCTTCATCAGGTGTGCCGCGTTGACCTGCTCCAGCACCGCCATGATCTCCTCGTCACCGATGCCACCGCCGGCCTCACTGCCACCGCCGGTCTTGCCCGGCAGCCCGCCTCCGCCGGCTCCGGGAGTACTGTCCCACACCAGGTTCTCGCGCAGCGTGCCGTCAATAAAAAACGGATCCTGCGGCAGGTATCCCAACCCCGCCTTCCAGCGCGGCAGCAGCTTCTCATCCAGCAACACCCCGTCAACAAGTATCCGCCCGGCAGCAGGCTTCTGCAACCCGGCAATAAGGTCTATCAGCGTCGTTTTACCGCGACCCGACTGTCCCAGTATCCCGGTGATGTTATGTGCCCTGATCTCCGCATTGAAACCGTCAAACAGCCTCTCCCCGTCCGGATAAGAAAACGTTATCCCTTCCATCCTTATCCCATCCTTCAGCTCAACTCCCCTCTCTGCGCTGCGCTCTCTGTGCTCTTCGCTTTGCTCTGTTCTTTTCGCTCTGCGTACTCCCCTCTCTGCGCTGCGCTCTACGCTCTTCGCTCTGCGCTCGCCTCTCTCTCCGCTCCCCTCTCTTCGCTCTGCGCTTACTCCCACGTCCGGCAGATCAGCATCCAATTGCATCACCAGCTTCACCGACGGCACATTCGCCACAATCATGTTAATATCCGTGTTGATAGCTATCAGCTGCGGGAAGATGCGCGAGAAGAGCAGTATCAGTATGACGAATGAGGCCATGGGTGTGTTGCCCGACCGGTACCCGAACCAGACTATGCCCACCAGCACCACCAGCCCTACAATACGCTGTATCAGCTGGGGCAGCGACCAGTTCCTCTGCATCCTGTACTCCATGTTGAGCAGCGAGGTGCTGGCCTCGTCAAACCGGTTGTAGTAATAGTCCTCCGAGCTGTGTACCTTGGCTATCTTCACCGTCTGCCAGAAGTCGTCTATGTATTTGAGGAGCCTGTTGTAGGAATCTACATACCCTTTGCCCAGGCGGAACGAGCGCGACAGGAACCGGCGCATGGCGAGGAACGTAAGTGCTCCCACCCCTATGATTATCAGCGTGAAGCGGGCGGAGATAAGCAGAGCGTAGAGGGTGTATGCGCCGGTCATGATGACCGTGGTGAGGAGGCGCAGGTAGAAGAAGTAGTAGGCGGCCAGGTTGGGCACCTCGCGGGTGAGCACCTGCAGATGGTTGGTCTTGCTGCGACTGTTCAGCAACTGCCAGTCGGCCATGATGATCTTGCGGAACAGCCTTCGGCGAAGGGTGTATATGAATGTCTGCTGGTACCGGGCATCGAGGAGCGCCTTCAAGTACTGAATCAGAGCACTAAAGGTAAGCAGTACCATGTACACCACCAGTATGCTGCCTATGGTGATCTCTATCCCTGCGCCTTCGGCGAAGTTGCGTATGGCCAGTGCGATGCCCTCAGGCTCGCCGCCTGTGCCGATGTTAAGCAGTTGCAGCAGCGGGATGAGCAATACAATGGAAAAACCCCCGGTCACCCCCTGCAGCAGCGTCAGCAGGAAGATGAGAACCAGCTTCCAGGGTTCATGATCCCTGAGCAATCCGAAGGTTCTGATTATAAATAGATAATGTTGCATGGACTATAGTGACCTTACCTGTCCTGACTGATTATTGCAGCCTGCAGAAATCGACTCATGAAAAACAATCAAAAACAGAGAAATAAAGGAACGAAAACGGCGAAAATATAAGCGGAGATGCCGGGAGGGGATCTCCCGGTTGGAGAAATCACCACGGATTACACAGAACATGTATCTATTTAAAAGCCATAGTCTGTGAGAATCCGTGGTGATAAATCCTGTCTAAGTATTCAGTATACTATCCTGTTTTATCTAAGCGCCAGATTTTTTTTACAACACAACCTTCTGTGTAACCAATACTGATCCGTCTCTGACATTAACCACATACACGCCCTTTTTGCGATAAGGTACGGTTATGACATTGTATTCAGCGTCTGTGAGTAAAGTCTCATAAATCTTATGCCCGTGGATGTCGTAGACTTCACAGACAGCTTTCTCGCCAACGCTTCCCTGGATATGTATCTCCCGGTTCTGAGCGGACCAGATCTTGATCTGGCCTATTGCCTGATGCT
>CAZVLJ010000181.1:0-2337 GCA_964627825.1 uncultured Rikenella sp.
AACACATGCCAGCCCCGATACAGACGGCAACTAACCATACCACCGGGCCGTTAGGGGCAAGTGTAAATAAGACCACCGAACATTGATAGACAGATTAGAAAATTGAAAAAACAGAAAGAAAAAATTGTAGCACTGATTGAAAGATACTGCAAGAAAAAATTAGTTTTTGCCCCCCCCCGCTTCTGCCCTTCGGGACAGTTAGGGGAAGCCCGCCCACAAACAACACATTTGGCAAACCCAACACACAAGCTGACGCTTCTGTTGCCAAAAGAGTTGTTTTTTGCCAACGCTCGGTGCTATTGCGAAGGTTTGTTGTACTTTTAGAGTTTTGAATTTCAAATTAACAGGAGACAAATATTAAATGATAAATAAAGAAAGGTTAGAGAATCTAACACAAGAGGTTTGGAAAGGTGCTATTAAGCTGAGAGGTAAGTTCAAAGCCAAGGATTATCCTTCGGTTATTCTGCCAATGATTATGATTCGGAGAATTGAGTGCGTTTTAGAATTAAAACGTGAGCAATTTAAAAAACAGATTTTTGAAAAATCGCCAAAACTTGATAATGAAACACTTCAAAAGCGGATTAAGATTCTTGAACAAAACGAACCGTTTTACAACAAATCTAACTGGACTTTAAAAGGCATTTTAGATGAAAGTTCTTCGCAGGTTGAAACTAATTTTCGGGATTACATAAATAGCTACAGTTCCAATATTGACGATATTATCGACAAATTCGATTATCGCAACTGGGTTACTCAAATGGTAAAAGCAAGCAGACTTGCCAGCATTATCCGCTTGGTTGCCGAAGAGGATTTAAGCCCACAACGTCTTTCGAATATTGAAATGGGTTATGTCTATGAAAACCTGTTACAGCTTTTCTCGCAAGACGATGCAAAAGATACTGGCGAGCACTTTACTCCCCGAGAGATAATCCGAATTATGGTTGACCTAATGGAGATTGACTTTAATCCCGAAACCGCAACCAAAGCCATTTCGGTATATGACCCTGCTTGCGGAACAGGCGGGATGCTTTCCATTACAAAAGAACATATTGCCGATAAAGCAAAAACCGAGAAAGGTTTGAAAAATGTGGAAGACCTTGTTTTATTGAACGGACAAGAACTTTTGCCACAAAACTACGCTTTGTGTAAAGCCGACATGATTATTAAAGGCGAAAGCCATGTAAATATCACGCATGGTAATTCTTTAATTCCCGAAATTGAAAGTATTGAAGAAACTGGCGACTTACATGCAGGAGCCGAATTTGACTATATGATTTCTAATCCGCCTTTTGGCGTGGATTGGAGCGAATATAAAACCCATGTTGAAAAACTAAAAGATTCACGCTACAAAGGAAACCTTACACCTATTAACGATGGGGCTTTGTTGTTTCTGCTTACCATGATTGAAAAGATGAAACCCAAAGAAAAGGGTGGTTCTAAAATTGCAATTCTTTTCAACGGCTCGCCTTTAAGCAATGGCGATGCCACACAAAGCGAAAGCGAAATTCGCCGCTATATTCTCGAAAATAATTTGCTAGATACCATTGTAATGCTGCCCGACCAAATGTTTTACAATACGGGTATCTACACTTACATTTGGTTGCTCTCGAACAACAAACCAGTATGCAAAAAGGACAAAGTCCTTATCATAAACGCCCGCCAGCAGTTCGAAAAAGAACCAAAATCGTTTGGGAACAAGCGTAACCGCATAACCGACGACCACCGAACTTGGATTCAGAAACAGTTTAAAACATGGAAAGAAACGGAAACCACCAAACAGTTTCACACCAAAGATTTTGCTTACCACAAGGTTGAAGTAGTTTTTTGGCAGGAAGACGAAAACGGCAAGCAAATGTGGATTAACGAAGATTTTGAAGTGAAACTAAGTAACACCAACGCCAAAAAACGATTTGAACTTTACGGTGATTATGAAATGCTAATCGATATTGTTTCTCCGTTCGAAGAAAACGAATGCATCAGCATTCATTTTAAATACGATGGTAAAAAGCCAATGGAAACAATGATTGCCGAACAAATTAAGAAAAAGGTTGATGATTTAAAACAAGATTCTTTGAAAGAAATCAAATCATGGTTTGAGGAACAAAAAAAAGCAATTTCATACTACCACCGCCACTACATTGTGGACAATGAGTATATTCCATTTGACAGAACACAAGATGACAAACAAGCATACATCAATGCCTTTTTAGCAAAAGAAATTGACTACCAAATAATAACTTGGAAAGAATACGACCAGTTGGGCTATGAAATACTGCCCAACAAATATTTTTACAAGTATCAGGAACCAACCCCAAGCGACGACCTGATTAAAGAATT
>CAZVLJ010000182.1:0-2332 GCA_964627825.1 uncultured Rikenella sp.
AGACCTGCAAGAACTGCCGAACAGAGCCTGCATCATTTCCACGCAGGTCGTAGACCTGCAAGAATTGTAAAAGCAGACTCACCCCCTCCCCCTGGCCACTCCCGGGACTGCACCCGGTACTAATTCATTGGCTGCCGCCAGAAGGCTGCCGGTCGAACTCTACTGCCGCTCCAGCCACCTCGAGAGGAAAAGATCATAAACTGAATAATACCTCCCGCTACTGTCACTATCCTCGTAGATCATCTCCTTCGTCAGTAGTGAATCGAGCGCACGTGCTACTCCGGCAGGAGTTCCCAGGGAGTACTTCTCCAGGAACTCTGATGAATGAGGCCTGTATACCCTCCCCTCCTTCGCCACTGCCATGAGGAACTGCCACTGATTGGCTGTGAGAAGATGACGGTACTGCAGGAATGTCTTCTCCTGCTCATCAAGTATTTCTCCGCATATGGCCTTTACCCACTGAATATCAATGCTTTTTCTGCCCGAACTGAAGAGGGTGTTACAAACAGACTGGGTGTAATATGTATGCCTGCGAGTCCACCCAAGTATAAAATCAACAGCCTCCGGAGTGATGATTCTCTTTTTTTCCGTAAGCCTGTCAACAATGAAGCTTCCGTATTCCTCCGCTGATATTGCCGGCAGGCTCACAATCCTGGTGCTGGCAAAAAAAGGTCTTTTGGTGTCGTGAAAGATCTCATTCATCATATGCCTGTTGCTGCCGCTGAATATAAAATGGATATTGTTAAGCTGTTGAATCATTGTCCTGAGAAGCGCTTCCGTATTACCGTCAGCATAGGAAGCAATAACCTGGAACTCGTCAAAAGCCAGGAATACATCCATATCCTGTTCATTCAAAAAGTTGAGAAGTGCGGAAAGCGTAATCTCATAGTCTGTGGCAGTGGCGTACTCAAATCTCACCTCAGGGGCCCCGGTCAGCGGATCATATTTTATCACCGGGCGCAGTCCCTTCAGAAAAGAAATAAACCTTTTCCCTATCCTCTTCTTCTGTGGAAACAGATTCATTGCTGCCGTCGCCAGTTGCCTGGTCATCTCACTTAGGCTGCCTGTCGGATAGAGGTCAACATACAGGCAATACCCCTGTTTTTCCATTGTTATTCGCTCAAATACATGATGAATTAAAGCTGTTTTCCCCATTCTACGCAGCGAAATAAGGGTGGTATTCTGGCCTCCCAGAAGATTCCTCATCAGTACTACAGCTTCTTTCTTTCTGTCACAAAACAGATCCGGTCCATGATATCCGACCACCGAAAAAGGATTTTTACCATTCATGACATAACCAATGCACTCAAAGATACGAATTTAAACATTCTGCATAATACATTTTGTTTATTTCTTTAAGTCAACATTGATTGGGTTTCTTCTAAGTTCCTGCCCCGGTAATTCTCACTGCTACGGTTCCGGAGAGAGTCAATTGACGGTATAATAATACGCGGTTAAGTAATGCCCTTGCCGCATGCCTTTCGCTATTTAGACCATGTCTAAATTAGCTCCATCGACTAAAAAATCTGAAAATCTCATGTCACAAAATCCGGTATTGTGACATGTACGGATGAAGATGCCCATTAAATATGAGAGCATTTTTCTTTAGTTGTGTGGAATACAATTAGGAGTACTGAATGTAATTATTTGGTAAATTAACTATTAGCTGCAAATTAAAACTTGTGAACTATGGGAAAAGAAACAATTGGAATCAAGATCTGGCTACTTGTTGCCGGTCTTGTATTGTGGACTGTTGTCCAATCATGCGAAATGAAGGAGGCAACAAGTAATGAAAATGTCAAGCCAGTTGGCCATTATGAGGAAAATGAGTACAACTCTGATTTCAGTGATTTCGCCCGTGTGGTGAGTGAGGCTTTGAAATCTGACAAAGACTTTCGTTACATGGTCAGAGATGAAGCGCTTCAATTAATTGATGGCGACTATGATGTGCTATTGAGACACTTCGCAGACAAACAGGTGAAAGCCCGATCATCATTAAAATCAGAAATCAGAGATTATACGGTTAAAGAATTACTGGAGGATTTCTATATAGTGGGTGGGATTAACAATACAAAATCCTCCGTATCGATAATAGACGAACTCCTGAGGAAATACCCCGATATGCAAATCGCGATACCTGTACACGCTGAAGAGTGGGATGTAGATAACTATAGCCCAACAGTAACATTTCTGCCCTTAGAATACGACGACGCAACTACCAGGACACTAACTGGTTATGATGCGGAGGGTAATGTCGTAAGCATTGATGCAATAAATGAACCCGATGAGCCGGTCATTGTCATCAGTGAGAATGAAAGAATGATCATTGAGC
>CAZVLJ010000183.1:0-2322 GCA_964627825.1 uncultured Rikenella sp.
GGCTCGTCAGCAGACTGAGGAAGCTCCACAGTGCCTTTTTTAATTCTTGAACCCGCCAAGACTGAATACAAAGCTCTGAACATAGAGGGGCTCAAGCGTTATTTGTTAGGGATCGAGACCGAAGGCTGCTTGAAACTAAACCCCTTTGAGTTCCCATACAAGAAAGAAGGCTCTAAGGGAGTTCATCTCCAGACCCATTTAGACCTCTTAAAATCAATCTTTATCGCGGCATTTCCCATGTACGGACCCATGCCCTACGTTTTGGAAACAGCATTCTATCATATCTATCAATGGTATGGATGGGATTTCAAGTCTGGGCATAATATCTACTGGGATGATGATTCAATTGATAAATCTGACCTGTTCCCATCTCTAGACGATCTATACAACGCCATTGACCATATAGTGAGCATCCAGGGATACTCCAAAGACCTGCAAAATGACCTCACCGCAGCCCTGAAGGTTAGGGTAGGCAGCCTAAAAAGTGGCGCCAAGGGGACCATGCTCAACACCAAACGCGGAACGGACATAGGGGAATTGTTAAGCTGTCCCACGGTAGTTGAGCTGGAACGGATAGGGGACGCCCAAGAAAAGGTCTTCATTATGGGACTTCTTCTGGTAAGCATATATGAGCACTATATAGCTGAGGGTACCGAATCAGAGGAACAGCTGAAGCATTTACTCGTTATCGAGGAAGCCCACAGGCTTCTTGAGAATGTGCAGCAGAGCAATAACAACGAAATGGCCGATATGAAGGGCAAGGCGATCGAGACCTTTAACAATATCCTGTCCGAGATCAGAGCATATGGACAGGGCATTGTTGTGGCGGACCAAATCCCTACCAAGATCAGTCCCGATGTGATCAAGAACACCAATCTTAAGATCATCCACCGGCTGTTTTCATTGGATGACCGTAATGCGGTCGGTGACGCGATTGGCCTCGATCATAAGCAAAAGAAAGGGCTGATTCATTTGAATCTTGGTGAAGCGATCGTATTCCACGCAGGTTTACCGGAAGCGGTAAAGATCACAGTGGATTCCAGGGGTAAAGAAAAAGGAAGCTCAGTCCCGATGGATGAGGCTATGGATTTGAACCCCCTGGATGTTGTGGTAAGTACTACCGCTATCTTTTCTGAAGCCAAAAAGGCGTTTCAAACCGCGTTGGTATTTGACTGGAGTTTTTCAATACTGAAGGAGAAGCTGGGAAATATCTTAAACAACTACTCCATTGAATCGGATGGAGAACTTATTGATCAACTGATGACCAACTTGGTGGAATGGTTTGCTATTAAACTCAGGAATAACAAATCAATCCCCTATTCATTTCGTAACGAGAATAAGTTCAATAAGCTAAGAACAAATCCGGTGGACGCAATCAAAGCTATTAGAGGTTTTATAGACGAGAACCGACATACGATTCAATTCCCTAATACTCTAGAATCTACCTGTGTGGATGCCTTGGCCTATTTCATTTATGTTTATGCCGAAGACAGGAAAGCAGTTTCAAAAGTTATGGAGACTATAAGCAGCGCTCGAGAAGCTAACTTCCGGTATTACAATACAGAAACCCAGAGCATGATCGTGGCTGAGACTGGCTTGGATATTTATTTTTGCACTGATGATTTATCTGATGATGAGATCTTGGAGTTATGCCAGTGTCTGGTGTATTTCTGTTCGTACCCCCACACCGGTTTTGGATACTACTTTGATCCGCCAAACACTCCAGTATCTGATGAAGAGTATAAGAATCAACTGCAAACAGACGAAGAGATTAATCCGGCGACCGTGTCAACAACAAGCTCATCGGTAGACACTGGCATGAAGTCTCTCTTAGAGTCGATTGCCGGTAACTTGAAGGATATCGGGCAAAAACAGTGGATTGATCCGGCAATAAAGAACCTGGTCCGGTTACCATTGTTTCTGCTGCTTGCTAACACCTTGTTGATAATCCTCGCAGTACTCATTATGATAACCCGCTGAGGCTCCGAAATGCGACTTGTGGATAGAATCGTCAGTGACCTTGCCAAACAATGTATACCGGGGAGCCACTGCGTTCTCTGGCCGGATAAGGAGCGCCTGTGGCAAAAGGCGATCCCGGCTTTGAGGAAAGAGCTGACGGGATTGCTTTGTCTGGGGCAATACAACCCTGAGGAAAAGACAGGTCCTGCCATCTGGTTGCGTTGCGCCATCGCAAGAAAAAGCAAAGAGCCGGACCTGGCTGAAAACAGCGTGTTTGTACTCTATCTTCCGGGATGTGGCATACAGGATTTAAAGGCTGTGGAGAGTTGCCCGGAGGAGATTAAGCCGCTGGCAGAGCGTCAA
>CAZVLJ010000184.1:0-2285 GCA_964627825.1 uncultured Rikenella sp.
TGCGGGAAGAATGTATCTTCAAGCTCATATGCCGGGACAATCCAGTTCCGTGATCCCACAACAACAGGGGGAGCATCGAGGTAGTCAAACGCCAGCTCCGTTATATTGCGGGCAAAGTCGTTCAGGAATGATCCACGGCTGTTTGCATCGCCTGAAATAATAATACGGCCTGTTTTCTTAACAGATGCGATCACCGGCTCATAGTTGAAAGGCACCAGCGAGCGTGCATCGATGACCTCGGCGCTCATTCCGTACTGCTCTTCAAGTATCTTAGCGGCCTCAAGGGCACAGTACAGGGTTGCCCCCACCGTAAGGATCGTTATATTGCTGCCTTCCTTTTTCACATCCGGCTCACCTAAAGGGATCTCATAATATCCTTCGGGAACTCCTCCTTTATGGAACTGCTCTCCTATGTCATAGATACGCTGGCTTTCAAAATAGATCACGGGGTCAGAACCCTGCAGCGCAGCGTTCATAAGTCCTTTGGCATCATAAGGTGTTGCAGGGAAACATACTTTCAGTCCCGGGATATGTGCCACCAGCGAGGTCCAGTCCTGCGAGTGCTGTGCCCCGTATTTGGAGCCGACCGAGACACGCAGTACAACCGGCATCTTAAGAACATTTCCGCTCATAGCCTGCCACTTGGGAAGCTGGTTGAACACTTCATCACCTGACCGGCCGAGGAAGTCACAGTACATTATCTCCGGTACCACCCGTCCGCCGCACATGGCATAGCCGATAGCCGTGCCTACAATTGAACCTTCAGATATGGGTGAATTGAACAGCCGGTGATAGGGAAGCGCCTCGGTCAGTCCGCGATAGACGGCAAAAGCGCCACCCCAGTCGCGGTTCTCCTCACCATAAGCCACCAGCGATGAATCTTTATAGAAGCGGTCAAGGATTGCCTCGAAAATACCGTCACGCAACTGGTACTGCTTCATCTTCGAGAAGGGCTTACCATCGTTGTCGAACGCGAAGCGTTCCTTTTTTGATATCTGCTGCACACGGGGATTCTCCTCCGGCTTATGATTAACTTCCGGAACAGCGTCTCCGAATGATTCAACCGGCTCATCTGAAAACATCATGTCACCGATCATCTCCGGGTGCTTTGCCAGGTCCATCCTTGGAGATATATTGTAATCGACCACCAGCTTAAGCATCTCAAGTATCAGCGCTTTTACATCAGCCTGAACAGCATCAAGGTCAGCCTGCCTGCAAACACCTGCCTCTAACAGTTGCTGCCCGTAGCCTTTTATGCAGTCATGTGCCTGCCAAGCCTCAATCTCCTCTTTTGACCTGTATGATGAGGCATCAGACGGCGAGTGACCGGAGAACCGGTATGTCAGTACATCAAGAAGTACTGGACCCTGCTTATTTTCTATTATCTTACGCTTACGCCTGTAAGCATCAATCACTGCCAAAGGATTATACCCATCTACGCGTTCGGCATACATCTGCTGTGGGTTCACTCCTGCACCTACACGTGCCGCAATACCATAACCCATAGTCTCACCGCATGTTTGTCCGCCCATACCGTAATGGTTGTTCATAATGTTGAAGATCACAGGCAATCCACCTTTCATGTCTCCTTCCCACAGCTCTGTGAACTGGTCCATTGCAGCAAATGAGATACCCTCCCAAACCGGTCCGCAGGCCATCGACGCATCACCGATATTGGCAACTACCAACCCGGGCTTACGGTTTACCTTCTTGAAGAGAGCGGCACCAACAGCTATATCACCGCTACCACCGACAATTGCATTGTTAGGATAAACACCGAACGGAGTGAAAAAAGCATGCATGCTGCCGCCAAGTCCTTTGTTGAACCCTGTCACCCTAGCAAATATCTCAGCTAATGTACCATATACAAGAAACCGCCGCCCCAACTTCTTTACAGGGCCGATGAAACCTTTCTTAACTATGTTTAGAATGGTTCCGTCAAAGAATGATTCCATTATGTGTGTCAGCTCTCCGTCACCCAGGCTTGCAATTGCGCTCAGACCCTTGGCTAATATTTCTCCGTGACTACGGTGAGAACCGAAAATATAATCATCAACACCAAGGGTATAAGCCATACCAACAGCTGCTGACTCCTGCCCAATTGAAAGGTGGGCAGGACCGGGATGATTGTATTTCACTCCTTCATACTCATTTGCCACCTTGATCTGGTTGAGCATCGTCTCAAATTCGCGGATTACAGCCATATCATGGTAAATCCTCATTAATTCCTCATCAGAAAAATTCCCTCTTTCATCAGTAACGGTTTTGTGATACTGGTTGACAGG
>CAZVLJ010000185.1:0-2276 GCA_964627825.1 uncultured Rikenella sp.
CGGAGCCTTGACGGCACATACCTTCAGTGAGCCCCTGAGGCGGTTCACAACGAGGGTGGCAAGAGCTTCGCCCTCAACATCCTCGGCAATGATCATCAGGCCACGGCCGCTACGTGCGGTCTCTTCGAGTACCGGAAGCAGATCCTTCATTGATGAGATCTTCTTGTCGTGGATCAGGATGTAAGGATTTTCCATATCAACTTCCATTTTGTCAGGATTGGTGACAAAATAGGCAGAGATATAACCGCGGTCAAACTGCATACCTTCCACAACTTCTACCTTGGTTTCGGTACCCTTGGCCTCCTCAACGGTGATAACGCCTTCCTTTTTTACCTTATCCATTGCGGTGGCAATCAGCTTGCCGATCTCTTCGTCATTGTTGGCGGAGATACGTGCAACCTGCTCGATTTTCTTAAGGTCATCGCCAACGGTCTGCGACTGTTCCTTAAGGCTTTCCACAACCTTTGCAACGGCCTTGTCAATGCCCCTCTTGAGGTCCATCGGGTTAGCACCCGCTGTGACGTTTTTGAGGCCGACATTTATAATGCTCTGTGCAAGTACGGTGGCGGTGGTTGTGCCATCACCGGCATTGTCAGCAGTCTTTGATGCTACTTCTCTTACCATCTGGGCCCCCATATTCTTGTAAGGATCAGACAGTTCGATCTCCTTAGCAACGGTCACACCGTCCTTGGTGATCTGTGGTGCCCCGAATTTTTTCTCAAGCACAACATTACGGCCCTTGGGACCAAGGGTAACTTTAACCGCGTCAGTAAGCTGGTCTACTCCTTCTTTCAGAAGTGCGCGCGCTTCGATATTGAATTTAAGTTCCTTTGACATTGTTATTCTGATTTTAGGTTATTACGAAATATAGAGAACATCAGACTGAGACAGAAGGAGATAGTCAGTGCCATCGATATTCAGTTCCTGGCCTGAGTATTTCCCGTAGAGAACCACATCTCCCTTTTTGAGTTCCATCTCTTCATCTTTCTTGTTAGCACCTACAAGAACAACAGTGCCTGCACGTGGTTTTTCCTTTGCTGAGTCGGGGATAATGATACCGCTGGCGGTCTTTTCTTCAGCCTCATGAGGCTTGATAAGAACCTTGCCTGCCAGCACTTTTCCTTTTAATTGTGCCATTGATATTAGTTTTATAGTTAAACATTGGTTTTCCTGCTTCAGATTGTCATATTCTGTGCCAAATGCCAAAGAGGTAAAAAAAAGTGTCAGTTCATGACAAACTGACACTTCTGTTTCTCTTATATGTCATTTTTATTCGTTACCCCCTTCAGGTTGTTCCTGTACAGGTGTCTGTGTGGGCAGAACAGGTATAGCGTTGGGATCCTGTGCTCTCTCAATTGATGATCTAATGACTGATTCCTTTTCGCCCTGGCCTCTGGGGATTGCTGCTGTTGCTGCCAGTGAAAGGATCAGTATGGCAGCCCCGAGAGTCCATGTTGCTTTCTCAAGGAAGTCGGCTGTCTTGCGAACGCCCATCGACTGGCCGGCAGAGGTGAAATTGGATGCCAGGCCGCCTCCCTTGGAGTTCTGGACCAGGACTACCATAATAACCAGTATGCATACAAGTATTACCAGGATTGAGATGAAGATATAGATTCCCATTGCTGTACTATTTTATTAAGTCGTTGATCTTTTCAATACGGCTTGCAAAGTAAGCACTTTTTTCCGGATATTGCAACGAGAGTTTTTCATAAATATTTATGGCTTTTGTATAGTAGCCCTGGTTGACGTAAATCTTTGCAAGTGTTTCCGTTATGAACGTCCCCTGCTCACTTGCACTGGCTTCTGAGAGGTCCGGAACGGGCTGGTAGTCGCCCGGGGTCATCCTCTCTATGGTCGGACTGCTCCTGATGAACCTGTCAATCAGGTCAGCAGGTGTCGGTTGTGAGGCAGGTTCCTGATCCTTTACGGGTTCGTCGGTTATCAGTTCAAGAAGCTCTTCGGATTCATATTCAGGTACGGGCGCCGGTTCATAATCCATGGCAGGCACCGGTTCAGTTTCAATCTCCGTTATCGGCTCCTGCTCCTGCTCATGATCAGCTTCCATGACAGGTTCTGGCGCCGGTTCAGCCTCCGGCTCGGTTTCCATCACCGGCTCCGGCGTTGGCTCAGGTTCCGGTGTGATTTCCTGCTCGGTTTCTATCACAGGCTCAGGTATTGGTTCAGCTTCGGGCTTGGTCTCCACCACAGGTTCAGGTACTGGTTCAGCTTCCCGCTCAGGCTCAGGGACTGTCTCTTCAGCCGGTTCTTCAGCTGTC
>CAZVLJ010000186.1:0-2241 GCA_964627825.1 uncultured Rikenella sp.
GATTCGCCGGACAGCATAGGCAGCATCTTCCGCAACGCGGAGCTGCGCTTCCCGTTTACCGGACCGGAAAGGCTGGCGCTGATCAAGTCGAAATGGATTCTGACCGACCTGAACCTATTTTTTGATGCAGGCATGGCATGGTACAGAGGCGACAAGATCATCTTCAACTACCGCGACTCTCATGCGGCGGACAATGAGAAATTCCCTCTATACAGTACCGGACTCTCTGTAAGGATCAATCTCCTTGGTTACCTGGTGCTGGAGCCCTACTATGCCTTCCCCCTGCAGAACGGCGGCTTCAGGAACGGGGTGTTTGGGCTGAATTTCCTGCCGGGGTGGTAGATAAGTGGCCGGCCTGGGAGCAAGTAATATAGCATGCCAGCCACGGGTATGCATCACCGGCCAAAAGTCGTACAGGTTTAGGTTATGATTGGATTAGGAGTGAAGTGCAGGCTTCACTCCTTTCAAATTATTCCCTTTTCGACAGGAATTATGGCTGGGCATCAAGGTTGTTTTTCCGTTGAGATAGTTATTTTTGGATTCATTACGGGTCTTCATTGATGCTATTTCAGGTGAATATATTATTATTCAGATTCATGCCATGCTTATCACCGTCTTTGTTGTTTATCTGATTGTCCTTGTAGGAATAGTTGTGTATGCCTCCAGAAGGTCGAAAACCAACGCTGACTTTGTCCTTGGCGGAAGGAAGATACCCGGATTGTTCCTGGCACTGTCAGAGAGAGCCACGGGGGAGTCTGCATGGCTGCTGCTTGGACTGACGGGCCATGCATATGCCGAAGGGTGGAGTTCCATCTGGGTGGCTATAGGATGCGTATCCGGAATCCTCTTCCTCTGGATATTCATGGCAGAACCCTTGAGAAGAGTTACGGAAAAAACAGGATCGCTGACCGTATCAGGACTCTTCTTCAGGTCATTCCCGGGGTCTGAAAGGAGGATAGGTATTCTATCATCACTGATCATCATCATCTTTTTCGTTCTTTACCTCGCGGCGCAGTTCAGCGGTGCAGGTAAGATATTCAATGACACCTTCCGGATCGAACCTTTCTGGGGGATGGTAATAGGGGCAGGCATAGTCACACTCTATTCGATGCTCGGAGGCTTCATCACTGTGGTGGCGGTTGATGCATTCCAGGCAATTCTTATGATTATCACCTGCGTGGTGCTGCCCATCGTTGCCCTCTTTATAGCCGCCGCCAACGGCATTGGCTTTGCCGAGGCGCTGATACATTCCGATGTTGCCGTTGCCGGTACCACAGCCACCCTTGCCAAAGGAGCCGGATTCCTCCTGGTGATCAACGGTCTCAGCTGGGCCTTTGGTTACACCGGACAGCCGCAGCTGCTGAACCGTATGATGGCCATGCGTGACCCTGCCTCAACAAGACGTGCCCGGGGAGTGGCCATCACATGGACACTGCTGGCATATGTTGGTGCTTTCCTTATAGGAATTATAGGGTTCAAATTTGTGCAGGCCGGCATGATGGGGGAGGGTGCAGCTGCAATAGCATCCGACACCGAAAAGGTAATGCCGGTAATGGTCATGACCCTGCTCAATCCGCTGCTGGCTGGCATACTGCTCTCCGGTGCGGTATCAGCCATGATGTCAACCGCCTCCTCACAGCTGATAGTGGTCTCATCATCAATCACCGAAGATCTGTGGTCAAACGTAACCAGAAGGCCTATCCCCGAAAGAAGGATGCTGTTCCTCAACAAATTTCTTACTCTCATGGTGGGCGTGGTGGCTTTCATCCTGGTGCTGACCATGGAGGATACCGTTTACGGTCTCGTCTCATACGCCTGGAGCGGCATAGGAGCCTCCTTTGGGCCGGCAATGATACTCCTTCTTTTCTGGAAGAAATTTTCCAGAGCGGGTGTTTACGCTTCGCTTATTACCGGCACACTGTCTGCCATCATCTGGAAGACATGGCTGGCTGACCCGACAGGCATATCTGAACGACTGGCCAGTTACCTGATTGCATTCAGCGCAGCAGTGCTTTTCAGCCTGCTCTTCCCGGAGAAAAAGTGATCAGCCTTATCTGGTTTTTGTCTTCAGCTGTTCCGTGATCTTTGCCCTGATCTCGTCTGCCAGCTCCGGGTTATCTTCCATGAGCTTCTTGACCGCATCACGCCCCTGGGCAAGCTTCGTCTCGCCGTAGGAGAACCATGAGCCGCTCTTTTTGATTATGTTGAACTCCGTGCCCAGATCAACAATCTCTCCGGTCC
>CAZVLJ010000187.1:0-2239 GCA_964627825.1 uncultured Rikenella sp.
TGAAGACCAGTGTGTTCATTCCCTGTGGAACTGACAGGCTGTATCTCCCGCCAGCGTCGGTCAAGGTTCCAAGAGTGGTTCCCTTGACTGTCACAGATACACCGGGCAATGACAGGCCATCCTCCTGGCTTGTCACAGTACCCGTTACCAGTACGGTCTGCCCTAGCGTAAGCGCTGCAGTGGCAAAGACCAGTACAAAAATAATCACGATCTTTTTCATAGACGATTAAATTTAGGTTAATAAGGGTTAGCGTGAATTTCTTCACCAACACAAAAATAACAATATTTAACAAATTACAACGTTTGCGGGTTTTTTTTTACTGCCGCAGAAGCGGTGTCTCTTGAAATGTAAAGGCAAGCTATATTTCCAACTCTGAAGAAACCCGGGCTATGATCTCCTCTTCCAGCCTGGCGGCATCATTGTCAATGATCTGTGCTTCAGAGATAAGCTCCTCAGCCATTGCCCTGTCTTTCAATCCTTTAACATTGATCCTTACATTCAGAAATGCCCCCCTGATACAGGCTCTCACTGCCAGTACGCCCACAGCGCCATCAGTAACCGAGTTGGGATTACCCTTTTCCGTCATCTCCTTTAGCAGATCAAAAACCTTAAATGCTTCTTTCATCACCATCAGCGGCACGATTGACGCCTGCAGGGTGGCGGCCTCCACGGCAGCGGCCCTGGCTGCCTTTTCCTCATCGCTTTTTTTAGGGAGCCCGAAAGCATCAAGTATGGCGTTATAGGCTTCGGTATCCTCATCAACAAGCTCCAGCAGCCTTTTTTGCATCTGCACTCCTCTTTCTGCCCATGAAGCAAACTCTTCCCAGCGGTCATCCCAGCCTCTCTTATGGCTTGAGAGATTGGCCACCATAGTGCCTAGCGCCGCCCCCAGGGCACCCATGGCCGCGGAAACGGATCCGCCACCGGGAGCAGGTGATTCCGATGAGGTCTCCCATGCAAATTCCGAGAGAGACAGATCAACGAGCCGCTTTTTCGTCTTGTCCTTCAGGATGTACTCTATGATCTTTTCTTCCGGATTGAACGGTTTTAACTCCGACAGACCCATGGATCTCACCGCTGTACGTACCAACTCTTCGTCAGAGACCCCGGCTGAGCGCTCCTGACGATGCAGGAAATACCTGCCGGCATCAAGCATTGACTTGAGAGGTATCAATCCCACCAGTTCCGATCCTGTGACCCGCACACCTCGCTCTTCTGCCTTACAGCACACCTCGTCAAACGCCATATGTACGGGGGTGACTCCTATATTTGTCAAGTTCATCGATATCTGTGCGAATCTGTATTCCGGAATATACCAACCTATAGCCTTTACTGCCTTCAGTGATCCCGGGATCATCACCGGATTGCCCTCTTCATCCCTGACCACCTTGCCGGTGATGGGATTGCCCTCGCGTTTCTCGCGGCCGCGCTCCCTGACATCAAAGGCAATGGCATTGGCCCTTCTCACCGAGGTAGTGTTCAGGTTAACGTTAAACGCAACCAAAAAATCCCGGGCCCCCACTATCACGGTCCCGGCTCCTGCATCAAACCGTGCCGGCCCGAAGTCGGGCTTCCATGCAGGGTCCTCCAGTTTCTTCTTCAGCCCTTCATATTCACCGGCCCTGATGTTGGCCAGATTTCTTCTTTTTTCCTCTAATGCGGCTGACTCATAACAATAGACGGGAAGCGACAATTCCTCTCCGATCCGGCGCGCCAGGGTACGTGCATACTCAACCGTCTCATCCATGGTCACCCCGGCAACGGGCACCAGGGGACACACATCCGTTGCCCCGATACGCGGATGGGCGCCACTATGCTTTGACATATCAATGACCTGTGCAGCCTTTCTGACAGCTCTGAAGGCAGCCTCACAGACAGTTTCAGGCTCACCGACAAAGGTCACAACCGTCCGGTTGGTGTCCCTGCCGGGATCAACATCAAGAAGCATCACTCCCTCTACGGATTCTATCTCATCAGTGATCTGTTTGATTTTTCCCATGTCACGCCCTTCACTGAAGTTGGGGACACATTCTATTATACGGTTGCCTGTCATGATATATCTGGTATTCTGTTTTACAATTCTTGAAGCTCTACGAGCTTTCATTGTCAACACTATTGATAATTACATACTGTTTGATCTACAATTCTTTACCCTCTACGAGGGTATATGCTTTTTGCTGCTCATAATCGGGTAGGATGCGGCTCGCGCCGCAGTCCCCCCACACCACCGGGCGTACT
>CAZVLJ010000188.1:0-2234 GCA_964627825.1 uncultured Rikenella sp.
GAGGTCGCCCCCGGAACTGCCCTTTTCGGTGATGATGATGCTACGGAAAAGCTCATCCAGGTGATCAACAGCGAGCAGGTAAGGGACTATCTCAAGGAGAAGTATGACCTTGCCTCTCATTACAATATCAGGTCAGGGGAGAAATATCCCAATACGGTCATGTCCGAGAAGATGGATAAGTACCTGCGATGCACGAAAACCTCCTATGGCTCGGTTCAGATACGCGTCCGTGACCGCGACCGTGAGGTGGCATGTGCCATGGCCAATGATATGGCTGCCAGGGCTGATACTATCTTCAACACTCTTCAGCGCAGTGCCGCTGCCGTGATGCTTGATGAGATAAACCACAGCTACAGGCAGCAGCACCAACTGGTGAGGCAGTATGAAGACTCACTCAGCGCTGTTGATGGTGCATCCATCCTCAGGATCTACTCAACCCTTGAGACAGAGAATGAATACCTCGGCCTTATACGCGGCAGGTATCTCGAGGCCCTTGCCATGAGCCGGCAGGCGCTTCCATATACACTGGTTGTTGACAGGGCTGTGGTGGCAGAGAAGAAGGCATGGCCCCGCCGCTCTCTCATAGTACTGGTATCCACATTCTCCGTACTGCTGCTTCTGACCCTCATACTGATGATTGCCGAGGGGATCAGGCTGCACCGTACCGATGACAGGCAGTGAACTGTTGATATTGATCATACCGGCAGCGCTGGCCGTGCTGCTGCTGGCACTGGTCTCGCTTGAGCACCTGCTCATGCTGACACTCTTTCTCACACCCCTCTCCCTGCAGCTCAGTTATCTCACCGGCAGCACAGGCATAGATATATCCGTCCCTACAGAGCCGGTGATGGCGTTGCTGCTGCTGATCACCCTATTTAAGCTGATTGTTACCCGCGAATTTTCACGTGATCTGCTCAGGCACCCCGTGACGTGGCTCATTGGCCTCTACCTCCTGTGGACCCTCATCACAGCCATAACCTCCACAATGCCGGGTGTATCCTTCAAGACCCTGGCATATCGTCTGTGGTTCACTGCCGGCTTCTACCTCGTTGCAGCACAGCTGGCCCTCTCTGACCGGTTCAGGAAACAATACGTCATTGCATACTCGGCAGGACTGGCGATAGTGATTGTCTACTTCATCATCAGGGTGCAGGGTGCAGGCTTGCTGAACCAGCAGTTTGCCCATTCGGCCTGTTACCCGTTTTATAAGGACCATACCTCCTTTGGTGCCTCCATCGCTTTTCTCCTTCCGCCACTGACGGTCATGCTCTTCAGCAGGGGAGGACTGGCTCGCAAAGGCATGCTCGTACTCCTGCTTGTTCTCTTTGTTGCAGGCTTTATACTATCATACAGCCGGGCTGCATGGGTCAGCCTGATAATCGCAGCAGCAGTGGCGCTGATACTCTGGCTGAGGATGCCTGAGCGCCTGCTATCCGTCTCAGCCGCTCTCTTGATGGTTGCGCTGGTGCTATCAGCTAACCTGATATGGCAGCGGATGGACAGCACAACGGAAGATTCCTCCACTGACCTCGGCCAGCATCTGCGCTCGTCGTCCAACATCTCAACCGACCAGTCGAATCTTGAACGCATAAACAGGTGGAAGTGCGCTCTCCGCATGTTCGCCGTCAAGCCTCATGCCGGATGGGGTCCGGGAACCTACCAGTTCAGCTATGGTCCCTTCCAGAAAGCATCGGAGAGAACAGCCATCAGCACCGACTTCGGCGACGCCGGCAACGCGCACAGCGAATACCTTGGAGCCCTCAGCGAATCAGGATGGCCCGGTGCACTGCTCTTCCTGGCCATAACCGTCTCTGTCATCATTACAGGGATAAGGGTGTGGTACAGGGGAAAGAGGGATGCGGATGGATACCTCGCGCTGGCCATGGTGGCAGGACTGATGACATACGCTGTTCACGGTGTGATGAACAGTTTCCTTGACAGTGACAAGATAGCAGCGCTGTGGTGGGGCTTCACGGCAATAATTACGGCAATGGACCTGGAGCAGAAAGGGGAAGCCGGCTAGGGTATCTCAATTGCCAGTATGGAGACATCATCAAAGAGGCGCGGATTACCGTTGCTGATTTTAAGATCATTAATAAGTGCGTCAATATTCTCAGCCAGGGTATTACCGTTAGGAAAGTGCCTGACCACCGGCGATATGCCCAGATCCCTGCCGCTGTCATCCTTCAGCTCCGAGAGGCCATCGGTGTAACAGATGATCCTTGTGGGGTTCT
>CAZVLJ010000189.1:0-2214 GCA_964627825.1 uncultured Rikenella sp.
TTGTCTGTAAATCCATGACTACCATTTTTTACAAATATACAACACAAAAGCCTACATTATGTTAACTCAACTTAGCCTTGCAGGTAACGTTCGGCGGTATGTGGCGTTGGCGCAGAGTCGCGGTGGCGCGTGTTTTTGCACTCGTGGTGCGGAGCAGGGTTATGCAGTTATTACTTTCTTCTCGCGTTGGCAAAAACCGTGACACCAAGAGGGAGTCCCCCGGCGGGAGCCGGGGCAGGCCGCACCGCCGACCACTTATCTTTCCTCTTAAGCCAGAAAGTTTTCGCGGTGCGGAGCGCCAATGACATATACCGACCTGTTATGTAGCGTTGGGTTTATTTCAATTCAATATACCTGTTTAATTTTTCTTTAAATATGCCATTGCTAAATCCTACCCATCTTTCAACTATAGTGTCTTGTGGATTTATTAATATGTATGTTGGCATACCAGAAATGCCATATAATACGGAAGCACCTGCGTAGGACCCTTTACCATCTGAGAGATTGTTCCAGGTTATGCTATCTCTATTTGTAGCCTGAGTCCATAATTCGTGATTGACATCCATACTTATACCAACGATTGTAAGAAAATCTTTATAAACCTCATTAATTTCTCTTAATTCAGGGGCAGCCAAGAGGCACGGGTAACATGCCAGGCTCCAAAAATCTAAAAGGATATATTTTCCTGAGAAGTCAGATAACTTAGCAGATTTCCCATTTATATCAAAGAGTTTAAGGTCAACAGCTTTGTCGCCAATTTTGGGAGGAATAGGTTTATCCAGCTTTGCCAATATGCCTTCTCCTAGAAGAGTATTTTTGTACTTGTTATCGAATTTTTCAAATAGAGTCCTTATTTCTTGTTTGTCTACTGAACTAGATTCAGCTATTTGATAAAGCTCATTAAGTGAGGTTAAGCTATTAATATTTTTTTTAAGGACATCAAACTTAGCTCTATGCATCAATTTTGAAATGGAATCAATTCTATGCGTAATTGAAATTTGAAGTTCTCTATTTCTTTGATCAGCCATTCTGGTGAGAGATAAGCTGTCGATTATTCTCATTTGAGCCTCAGTTTTTGTGTTAAACAGATTTGTGACTTTTTGTTCTGGTAAGTTGCTAGAAACATTCCAAGTAGATAAGTACTTGTCTGTACCAGTTATTTTTATTTTTGCATGGTCTACCCAGAAAGTACAAGATCCGGCGAAATTAAGTCTGTCCAGAATCATTAAATTCATCTTCGTTGGCCTACTTGATAATGTACCTACGAACCTGAACTCGCCATATAATAATAGTATCGGTGGCAACCATACTACCAACATTATCAGATATTTCAAAAAGGTTTATTATCGTATTGTTAGGGACATTCCGAACTATGCCGACAATTTCATAATGATCCATTTTTTTACATGAGACTAAAAGGACAACTGAAATTAGAATTAAGGCTTTTTTCATGAGTATTAAAGGTTAATTTATCATCTGAAAGTTCATTTTTTAGTATGGTTTGTTGGCACCAATGCTACATAACGTTCGGCGGTATGTGCATGTTGCCGGAGCTTCGGGGTGGCACGTGTTTTTGCACTCATTGTGCGCAGCAGGGTTATGAGGTTATTAACCAATTATTGCGTTGGCAAAAACCGTGACACCAGAGGGGAGTCCCCAGGCGGTGCCTGGGGCGGCCTGTGCTGCGCTGGTGATGAATTTTGGATCTTTCTTATACTACTTATTTTTAAAAGACTACTCACTTGCTTATTGCACTTATGAACCAGTCGCAGCACAGAAGGCAATTGCATATACCGACCTGTTAGCAGCAGGCTTGTTAAAATTCAGAAATCAAAATGCCTTTTCTCAAATGGAATTTTGTTTACAGTCTTAATGTTATCTATAATCTTGTCAAGCACTTTGTTTAAATTTTCCTTGGATGGAGGTTCACCAAAAAAGATATCTTCAAGAGTATAATTGCTTACTTTCTTCAGAGCAGTAGCCAATTTTATCGATTTGTTAAGATACTCTGCTTCATCTTCACAATCAGATGAGAGCAGCCCAAACCTGAGGGTTAGATTATGATCAAATAATTCTGCCTCAATTATTATAGCTTTATATGCCTCTTGTGATAAGTCGTCAGTGTCCATAATTCAAATTTATAAGAAAAATGTTCCAGCTTGCTGCTAACGTTCGGCGGTATGTGGCGTTGGCGCAGAGTCGCGGTGGCGCGTG
>CAZVLJ010000190.1:0-2203 GCA_964627825.1 uncultured Rikenella sp.
GAATCAAGGAGGGTACTGTGGTCAACCGCCGACTGGTCTAGGAAGACCATACCTTCCTGTCCCCCGCTGACAGTGCCTTTAATGGTTACTTTATTTTCGTTGCTGCAGCCTGCAAGCAGTGCTGCGATAAAGAGCAGTGGAGCAAACCTCATCATAGCTGTCTGATTTTTCCTGTACAAATAAACTAAAAAACAGCGTTGGCTACTGTTCTTTCATTACTTCATCCAGTTTTTTCCGCAGTTCATCGCCTCTCAGGTTGACTGCTATCACCTTTCCTTCGCGGTCAATGAGGAAGCTGGCCGGTATCTCTGTCAGGCCGAATTTTTTAACCACCTCAGAGTCGCGGTAGCGCAGGTCACTGACATGTTTCCATCGTCCGAGCCTGTCCTTGCTGATGGCCTGAGTCCACTCTTCCTTCCTGAGGTCAAGTGACACCTGGAAGATATCGAATCCCTGCCAGTGATACATGTCGTACATCTTCACCAGGTTGGGATTTTCCTCACGGCAGGGAGGGCACCATGCCGCCCAGAAGTCGACCAGCACCACCCTGCCCCTGAGTGATGAGAGGCGAAGTGTGTCACCCCGGGGGTCAGGCAGGGCGATTTCCGGAAGGATCTCTCCCGGCACAGGGGGCTCTCCGGCCTTTTTACCCACCGAGACGCTCTTTCGGAGACCGGCTACAAATGTATGGAGGTCAAGCACAAGGTCAGATTGTGGATAGAGGGCGTAAAGTGCCGAATCAACGCTGTAAAACAGTTCCGGGTTCCTGGCAGGCTCAAATAGCTGCAGTCCGGGCACCACCTGCTGGTTAAGCAGGTAGACTGACATAAGTGAGGTCATGTTTTCCTCCAGGAGGTTAAGGGCCCGGTTGCGGAATTCATCCACAACATCGGCCGCTCTCCTGTCAAGGCTGTCCATCAGCAGTGGCAGATCAGGGCTGGTTATATTTTCATTATAGGTATCTGTCAGGCGTTTAAGTTCGGCCACAACCGCATCATGATCCTTCCGGAAGGCAAGTATCTGTGCGGTCCCTTCCGAGCCTTTCACCTCCAGTGGCTTTGCCAGGCTGTTCCCGTCAGCCTGTACCTCTATCTTTTCACCCGGAGCAACAAGGAGGGTAAGGAAGTTATCATCGTCCATGCTTAGCATGTAAAAAGCCGGGTATTCAGTAGCTGACCTGAATGAGAAACTACCGTCCCTGGCAGGCATTACCGAGTCAACCGGTTCCAGGAAACCGGGTTTAACCTCTCTGAGCAATAGATATTCATCTTCCGCTAACCCGGCCAGTTTTCCGCTTACAGTAAATCGTCCCTCCTGACATCCGGTCATCAGAACTAATGCGGAGAAAAGGAACGCCATAAATTTTTGTTTATCTTTCTTTAAAAATCGTTTCATGATGTACGAACTTTTTAAACCCCCACTGGTTCTCTTTACGGAGTGCAAAGATATCTATTTTTCAGTGCCTTCACAGGATGCCATGCCCGTGGGGGGCAGATAATTAATCTGATTTTTTTGCTTTTCTTTGCACACGAAGCGATTTGTTATTAAATTAATAGAGTTAATTCTCTTGCTTATTTTTAGAAGTTAAACAGAACTCCTGAATTTATGGGATACATTAAGTTTGATAAGGCTCAGGTAGTTAACCTTGAGTACTCACTGAGCCGTGAGATATTACGAAGCAACAGGGCGGGAAGTTATTCATCAACCACCATTGTGGGCTGCAACACACGGAAGTATCACGGGTGGCTTGTATGCCCTGTTGATGAGCTGGGGGGTGAGAGGCATGTGCTTCTCTCCTCAGTTGATACAACAGTTGTAAGCAACGGACAGAGTTTCAATACGGGGATACACAGGTATCAGGGCGACCATTACAGTCCCAAAGGCCACAAATATGTTGAAGACTTTGATATCCAGGACATTCCGGGAATGACTTACAGGGTCGGTAATGTGATCCTGAAGCAGGAGCGTATTCTGGTGCATTATGAAGAGCAGCTGATGATCAGGTATCCGGTCATCGACACTGATGAGCCTGTCAGGCTGCAGTTGAGGCCTTTTCTGGCATTCAGGAACATACACCAGCTGACTCATGCCAATATGTGGGCCAACACCCGTACGGAGCCTGTTCCGCACGGGATCAGGATCCGCATGTATGACGGATTTCCCTACCTCTATATGCAGCTTTCCTGCAAGGCGGAATTCGTTC
>CAZVLJ010000191.1:0-2200 GCA_964627825.1 uncultured Rikenella sp.
CTGGCTTCCCCGGCTGACCTGAAGGTTTTCAGGGTAAAGTATGAGAATCAGGCAGGATGGAGGAACAAGGAGAAGATCCACCTGATGTATTAGACGAAGTATTCAGTCAATCTTCCTGATCAGCGTCCCTTCGGCAATGAAGCCGGTTACCATGCCCTTGTCGTCGATCATAAACTTCATGTCTCCCTGCGATTCCCTGACAAAGAAGTCTGTGTCAGAGGTGAAGTAAACATTCACCCAGAAGCCGGGATAGGGGCTGATCAGCAGTTTGTTGCCTTCCCTCTTTACGGTAAAGGTTGATTCGTCAGCGGCGTAGGTGCCGGTATACCTTTCCAGGGTCGCCTCATCAACGTCCACCACGGTTTTCAGTACCGGCTTGTAATAGTCCTTCCAGCCATACACGGTGGCAACGCTGTTGGCCACCTCGGAGAGGAGAGAACCATTGTCTGAATTGGTCATTATCACCATCCCGTTGCCGGTGAGGATATCGCCGATGTAGTAACATGTAAAGCCTTCATTGCCTCCGCTGTGCGAGAAATACAAGCTTGTGTCATTCCCGGAGATAAACACTCCCAGGCCGGCATCTCCAATGATTGTATCCAACCGGAGCCGCGTATACTCAGGTGACAGGACCTTTTTCGACTTCCCGTTCCAGGAGAGTGCGGTCTCAATGATATAGCGGCTTAGCTCGGTAGGATTGGTCCATAGTCCTGCTGCCGCCTGTTCAGGATAGATATGGTATTTTCCTTCCACCGGTGTGCCGTCTGCCCTGTAGCCTGTTGCCAGCAGGCTGCTGTCAATGCCGGCGGGAGGCTGTCTGTATGAACTGGTTTTCATGCCAAGGGGATCAAGGACATTCTTCTGCATGAATTCATCATAGGGCAGGCCTGTAACATCCGTAACTATCAGCTGGGTGATGGTTGTGCCTCCACCTGAATAGACCACGGCGGAATCAGGTTCGATGAATGACCGTACGGCTTTGGTGTTGGTTGGCTTCTCCCCGTCAAGTATCTGCTGTACCGACGGGAGAGTGTCGCCCCGGGCGTACCCGGGGAAGCCGTGGATCGTCAGGCCGGCAGTATGGCTGAGGAGAGCTGCAACAGTTATTGTTTTACCCCCGGCCACAGAGTCATATGGGAATTTCCACGATGTCAGGTATTGGTTGATATCTGTGTGAAGGTCCAGCTTACCATCCTGTACCAGCTTCAGCACGCCCACGCTGTTGAGCGACTTGCTGATGGAGGCTGCCTGGAAGAGGGTTTTCTCTGTCACCGGTCGTTGTTCCGACAAATCGGCCCAGCCATAGCCTTTTGCCCAATCCAGCTTGAAGTCATGTACCACAGCAATACTGACACCCGTTATATTATGATGTTTCATCCTCTCCTCCAGATTCCATATGGTGTCATACTGAGTCCGCACCCAGTCGCCGAGACTGTTTTCCACCTGCTTTATTCGCTCCTCTGTAGCAGGAGCGTACCCTGTCTGTGATGAGGACTGGCAACCGGTGATGATGAGAGCCGTCAGAAGTGTTGAGTACAAATAAATGAGAAGTTGTTTCATGGCGGACAGCATTTGGGGTTATTATTTGCGGAGTATTATTTGATTGTACTGCAATCAACAAATATATAAACTATCAATCACCTGACAATGTTTTTAGTGGGCAGGAGGGGAGATGTCAAAACGGTCAGGCATTTTCCTGCCATAGGCGCCCTGTTCTCTGTTTGTTCTCATTGATGAGGAGTAATCAGGATATTACCCCAAGGTTTATTAAAATTAACCGGGCCCGGATTGAACTGCAAACCGGACCCGGAACCATCTACCCCCCCCAACCAACCGAATAATTAAGAACAGAATTCTGCTAACTGTCTATTCAATATCCAGCCAGACTTTCATATTTCCCGGCGAACGGTTGTCCCATGCAAAATAGGGTATGAACACCAGCTCTTCTCCTGCAGTTGACCGCCCATTCAGGATAACGATGCTGTTCAGCTTACCTGAGCCCTTGTCGGGTTTGAATTCAACCTCAGGATCAAGAACCACCTTCCCGAAATCTATTGCCGGATTATCTGCCTGCTCCAGACAGTACACCACCGGGCCGCGCTGAAGGGCTCTCTTACCCTCATTGGCTTTGACCCTCGGGTCTGAAGCCACAACCTCAACAGGCATGTCAAGGATCAGCTCCACAATATCATCATGTCTC
>CAZVLJ010000192.1:0-2194 GCA_964627825.1 uncultured Rikenella sp.
TTTGCCCCTATCCCGAGTACGGTCAGTTCATTCTTCTGATCAAATTTCACCTTGTATTTGAACTGAAAATCAGTATAGGTTGGCAGGAACGGTAATCCGATGACGCCAAAGAGGAACTGGAGGTATGACCTGCGCGCCGAAACTATCAGCGAGCTTCTCTCTCCAACAGGGCCGTTAAAGGTAAGGCCGAGGTCCGAAGCGCCTACTGTGGCGCGGAGCGAACGCTTCTCCCTGTTGCCGTCGATCATTGTAAAATCCATCACTGAGCTGAGAGCGTTACCCCTGGAGGCCGGGAATGCTCCCGAGAGGAAATCTACTGACCTGACGAAGTCTACGTTGATGATGCCCGTAGGCCCGCCGGATGATCCCTGGGTGGAAAAGTGATTCAGATAGGGGATCTCCACGTTGTCAATGAAAAACCTGTTTTCATTCGGATGCAACACCGGGGAAAGACTGAATGACACGCGAGATATCACGATTACCGCCCGGATTGAGTTCTATCTCCTGTATACTGATTATGCGCGCGGAGATGGGGCTTTCAACTGACTTGCGGAAGGGCGAGGGTTTTACTATCACATCACCAACCTCAACCACGGTGGTCTCAAGCGGGATAACCAGGTTGACCTCATTATTGTTTGTGACCATGACGCCTTCAGAAACATATGTCTTGTATCCCACCGAGGAGACCCTCAGCTCAACGAAACCCGGCTGTACGCCCGTAAAGCTGAAATAACCGTCGAAGTCGGTCATGGCGCCAATGGTGGTGTTCCAGATCACTACACTGGCAAATGGCACAGGTTCATTGGTGGTAACATCAACCACCTGTCCGCGAATGATTCCTCCTCCCTGCTGTGCCACAAGGCTGTAACTGATAAGGATCAAAAAAAACAGTAGCGTATAATGTCTCATATTGTTAGGTTTTCGTGCAACAAAAACAAGCCTGCCTGTTTATTGTTCAAATTTTTTGATTATTTGTTAAACGTCAGCTCCTGAAAATATTTCTCCTCTGATGAGAGATCGAGGAAGGGGGCCCTGTTTTTCAGGTCGCTTATCCGCTCAAGCATTGCCCTGGCGAAGGGTGCAGCCCCGGCAGGGCCACCGGAGAGGCGGTGTGCCATTGCCCGGGTGATCCTTGCTGCCTCATTCCACAATCTTTGTACATGTCCGGGCAAGAAAACGGAACTGAATTTTTCCCATATATAATCGATTGCCGTCTCTGACGGGTGGACCATATCAGGGGCATAGTAACGGTAATCGCGCAATTCGTCGATGAATATCTCATAAGCCGGGAAGTATCCTTCAACCAGAGGGTGTCTGAGCAGTTCCTCCGTTGCCAGCAGGAGGTGGGCTTTGCTCAGCTGGTTGGCATGGGCGCCGTCAGACAGGTGGCGAACCGGGCTGACAGTGAACCATATTTTCAGATCCGGGTTGACCGCGGCAAGACGGTCAAGTGTCTCTTCCCAGCGTTCTGCGATCTCCTGCCATGACGCCCGCCTCCGGGTGAACAATGATGATGGAAGCTTGTGGCAGTTGGCAACAATTACATCGTTTCCCTTAAGATTATATATATAGGAGGTACCGAATGTGACAAACAGGAATGAGGCTTTCCCCAGAAAGGCAGATGCGCTCCGGCTTACCCCGTTCAGCCTTTCTATCAGAACATCCCGTTCATACGAGGAGAAGGCAGTATGATGATCAAGGCTCATGTACCTGTTCTGATGGAGATAGATATCCTTCTCCGAGTAGACATAACCGGATGCAAACCTGTCAAGCGCCCTGGCCACAGAGAAGGGGTTGAAGAGAGTACCATGAGGGTTTACCATCACAGGCAGCTTGCCGGAAACCATGCGATAGCCAATCTCGCCGGCAAAGCACGATCCCATAAACATCACAGGTGTGTCAAAGGTGATAGCCGATGTGGAAGAGGGAAGCGGCACCCCGGTCAGAAGCTCCATGCCTGAGTGCTTATAGTAAGGTATCCATCCACTCCGTGATGAAGTCGAAGTGTTCTTCCTTCAGAAGGTCATTATGAAGCTCATGGTAACCCTCGTCCCACAGTTTCAGTGTTGCCCCGGGTGCAGCGCCGGCTACCCTGACGGACCCTGAGGATGATGTTATCATATCATTGCGTCCGTGGGCCAGCAGCAACGGCACCGATATCGACTGCCCAACCGGCGAATGCACTGAACAACCA
>CAZVLJ010000193.1:0-2157 GCA_964627825.1 uncultured Rikenella sp.
GGAGAGTCGCCGTAGGCATAACGCAATGCCGAGTTGGTACTGCTCAGTCCGTAGTCAGGGCCGGAATATCCGCTGTATACCCATACATATTTATTGCCGATCCTGCGAATGGAAGCAGCTTCGAAGAAGTTGAACGAGCCAAGATCTTCACCCTGATAAACACTGGGGTAAACTGTACCTTCCGGGTCTCTCAGTACACCGTATCTGGAACTGGCAGGGATGAAATAACCAATGGCCTGGGTCCCGGGCCTGAGTGAATACATTGTGTTCTGATCAAGCTGACCGGCTGATGACCTTTGGAACCCCCAGAATCCGTATGCTCTGAAGCCGATCTCATAATCAGGGTCTTTCGGATCGGTTATGTATTCAATAAATACTGCCGGATCAAATCCCATGATACTTCCCGGTATCGTGCTCATCCCGTCTTCAGACATGTTAACAGGGGTAAACGGACCGTCCGGACGGCTTCCTCTGGCTACCATGGCTTCCCTGTTCCGGCCACGACTGTGAGGATACAGATAGTATTCCTTTGTACCGTCCCTTCTCTTCACCTCTACCAGGTCCGGAGCATACATGACATCCCACTGGCCATCAATGGGATATGTGAATATGGGTCCCTCATCACGCCAGTCTGACAGGTCCTCCACAGGTGCCGACCACGATCTGATGTCAGGTCCGCAGTAACTCTTAAACCTGACATCGTGGGACCCGATGATATAGATGCGGTATTTCCCGGGATTGTCGGGATCTTCAAAAACACGTGGCTCACCGTCGGGCAGGTGTTCCCATAACGGCAGATATGGATTACCCGCAGTACGATGGGATAATTTGATAACTGAATTGTCATTTTTTACCTGGTTATTGTCTCCACCCGGTTCTTTTGCGGAAAACAGAAACACAGACACAAGTAATAATATTACCTGCGGCACTTTCAAAACAGATATGGCTTTCTTCATTTTTGATTATTACAATTGCACTTCTGGCCGGATATGTTTTTGAAAACCGGAATAATTCATAAGCCCATTCCAGGATCTCCGGGTTATAAAAATAAGCTTTCTTTTCTTAAGATAAGTAACCCGGCCTCTTCCTTCCCTGGAAGTTCCTGTATTTTAATAGTTCATCCTAAATACCCGGCCTGTGTTCTCTGTATCGATTATCACATTTAGAATCAATCACCAGGTCGGAATCCTGATCACTTCTGAAGAACCGGCCATCTTTCAAGCCTGTCAGCTGCCGGTAAATCTCCCCGGGCGACCTTCATTTGATAAGCACCCATGGGGGAACATAGCAACCACACGGCCAGAACTGATAGCATATCTCGTCTTAAGTATGGCCTGATTATCTCTGGTAAATTGATTTTTAGAAATCACACCCATTAATCCCAACAGAAATTTCAGAACAGGATCTTGAAAGAAATTGTAGGCTGCAATGCAATTCATCCTTCCTGGGAAAAGCGAAATGGAAACGGTAATAAAGTCGAGCCAGATGGTGCGCCCGGCAACCACAAAAAAAGGGGGCTTGATACCCTTTATGGCAGAGTTATCCACCCGGAGCCCGAGTGCCAATCGGAAATATAAACCTGTAAAAAAACACACGGTATGGTACAAGAATGCATTGGGCTTAAGTACAATGGTTCCTTTCTTTTTTAGCATTGAATCAGATGTATGATGCTTACGATAAGATTTTTAATAATTGAATAAAGATGTCATACGGGTGATTGGAATAAAAAAATACAGATATTTTTCACTGGTCAAAATAAAGGCGGTTGTTTCTTGCAAGCTGTGCCTCTGAGTACCCCGAAAGGACTAAAGTTGCAACCGGTTAGCCAGGAATTTAAGCACTCCCCTTTCAGAAGACCTTTTTACATCAAATAAAGTAGATAAATACTCTGATCCTGTATATGTTTGGTGGAAAAAGCCGCTACATTTTAGTATTAATAAGGTCAGATATAGCCTGAACAAATTCTTTGTGAACTAACGGCTTCTGAAATATCAGATCAGCCCCCAGAAGTTTTGCACTGGTGAGATATCCCTCATAATGAAATCTTCCACCACCTGAAATTGCTACGATCTTTAATCCTGGATTCTTTTCTCTCAGGTAGAATATCAGTTCAAGACCTTCTTTTTCAGGCATCACAATATCAGTTACCAAAAGATC
>CAZVLJ010000194.1:0-2156 GCA_964627825.1 uncultured Rikenella sp.
AAACAATTGACCGGGGGTATTTTTTCTGGCAGAGTTCTTTTTTTCCGGACGGTACTAAGTGAAATTGTTGCGCAAGGTGCTATTCCCTCAGGCATTAATCAGTAAAGTTGAGGGAGTAAGTTAAATATCTAAATTTGACAACATGAACACAGATGCATTAAACTTGACAGAATTGACACTGGAACAACAAATTCAATCCAACGGGGGCAATCCCATTTGGGCATTTATCGCTGGAGCTATTATTGGAGGGATGATTTATGATGTATACAAAGCTGCATGCATCGCGGCTATTGATGCACAAGTTAATCATCCAGAATACTATGATGGCTCTGTGCACAGTGTAAGATAGTAAAACAGGGGCATTAAGCCCCTGTTAAGCACTTTCATCAAAATGAGTGATAATAAAAACATTGATTTAATTCTATTTATAACTTTCTTTATCCTGACTTCTGTGGGAGTTGCACTGATGAGGTCTCTTCCTCTTCATAATAAGATTATCGGATTCATTAGTGATACTGCAGCAAATATTGGTGGTGTACTGGTGGCCTCCTCATTATTCATCTGGCTCAAAGGGTACAGGACATATAAATTAAGGATCCGGGTAATCCTGGCAGTTTGTTTTGGTTTTATAGTCTACGAGTTAATTCAGATATTTCTTCCATGGGCCACTTTCGATGTCAACGATATGCTGGGTACTCTGCTTGGTGCATTGATTGCCATCGGAATAAATTTGATGGTTGTTGTTTTTTGCTTCAATAAAAGATGACAGTTGTGCTTCATCGGGGAAACAATGCCTGTTCATTCATATAAGTAGCGATGGCCTATAAACCTTATCTTAACGGTGAGAGCATTAACTCCTTTTCTTCTCATTGTCAATAGTAATTTATTTGAAGAAACCATGGAACTGCTATTTTAATCCGGACAGTAAGTTAAGCTAAAATGCTTAATTTAACGGATATGAGAAAAAGAAGAAGATTTGATCGTGAGTTTAAACAGATGGTTATTGAACTCAGTTATAATCGGGAGGACATATCTGCACTGGCATCCGAACTGGATATAAGTGCTGATTTGATCTACCGATGGCGAAGGGAGGCAGAGCTTCATCGAGATGCGAGTTTCCCGGGCCAGGGTAATAAGATTCTAACCGATGAGCAAAAAGAAATCACAAGATTAAAGAAAGAGCTTCGTGATGCACAGCTAGAGCGCGACATCTTAAAAAAAGCTGTAAGCATTTTCTCCAAGAACGATGGCAAATATTCCAGTTTATAAGATTAAATGACTCCATATTTCCCATTGAGAAGATGTGTAAAGTATTAAAAGTAAGCAGGAGTTCATATTACAGTTGGCTGATTCGTAAGCCCGGGAAGCGGGATATCGAGAACGAGGATTTATCAAATCGCATAAAAAGGATTTACGAGTTCAGTAAAAAGACCTATGGCAGCCCCAAAGTTACAATAGCACTTCTGGAAGAAGGCATCCCTGTGTCAAGACAACGAGTAGCCAGATTAATGAAAAAGCAACATTTGCAGAGCATTATTCGTAAGAAGTGGGTTGTAACAACTGACTCCAGAAATAATTACCCTGTGGTGGAAAATAAGCTCAATAGAGACTTTACGGTGACCCGAAGAGCGCAGGTGTGGGTGTCGGATATCACTTATATTAAAACTTGGCAAGGGTGGCTTTATTTGACGGTTATAATAGATCTTTATGATAGAAAAGTAATTGGTTGGGCATTTAGCAGATCTTTAAAGGCAATCCATACAACCATTCCGGCTTGGAGGATGGCCGTCAGGAACCGACCCATTACCCAAGTGCTGATTTTTCATTCTGACCGTGGTGTTCAATATGCCTGTAATGAGTTTAAAGAATTGCTCTCATCCTACAAACTTGTCGAAAGAAGTATGAGCCGCAAAGGTGATTGCTGGGATAACGCTGTTGCAGAAAGTTTCTTCAAAACGTTGAAAGTTGAGCTTATTTATCAAAATAGTTTTAAGACTTTCGAAGAAGCTCAATTGTCAGTATTCGAATACATTGAGGCATGGTATAATGTAAACAGAATCCATACAACGATAAAAACATCAATAAAGAACAAAAAAGAGATTTTAATAAATCAATTAGTGGCTTAATAAAATGTCCGGAAAACTATTGCAGGATCA
>CAZVLJ010000195.1:0-2148 GCA_964627825.1 uncultured Rikenella sp.
TTTCCTGAGGAAAGAGCGTGACAGGGCATGGGAGAAGAGCTGTCTGGCAGCGCTGGATGAGGCAGGCCTTTTCTCGGAGGATGGCATTCACTTTGTCACTGCCGGCACACGGGAAGAGGAGGACGATGGCCTCTATGACCTTATAGAGACTGTCTCGTACAACAGGAAGAGGCTGGAGGAGGCAGGACTCATTATCCGTGCAGGCAGTCTTGACCGTAAGTATGCATTTGATCCTGTTGAGATCAGTATCAGCCATCAGGTCATCAACGACTGGTTCGACCTTAAAGCCATTGTGACCATCGGCGCTTTCAGCATCCCCTTCACCAGGTTCAGGCGCAATATCCTGGAAGGGAAGCGCGAGTACCTGTTGCCTGACGGCACCGTAGCACTGCTGCCGGAGGAGTGGTTCTCCCGTTACCGCGGCCTGTTCGAGCTGGGCAAGGAGAGGGATGAAAAAATGATGCTTCACAAGCAACATTTCGGGATATTGAGCGAGGTTGTCTCCGGTGAGCAATGTGACACCTGTGCCCGGCTTGAGAATCTCGTCATGCCCGACAGGCTCAGGTTGCTCCCTGCACCAAAGGGACTGAAGGCTGAACTCAGGCCCTACCAGAAGGAAGGATTCAGCTGGCTCCATTTCCTGCAGTCGAATGACCTGGGTGGTTGCCTGGCTGATGACATGGGACTGGGGAAGACGTTGCAGACGCTGGCCCTGCTGCTGTGGAACAGGGAACAGATGCAGGCACGCAGGGATGCCGCCAGGGCGCGTGACGCGGTAAGGGAAGACACGAAAGAGCGGCAGCTCTCTCTCTTCAGCAGGAACATGCCCCCGGCCACATCACTTGTCATTGTGCCCGCCTCACTGTGCCATAACTGGCATAACGAGATTGAACGGTTCACTCCCTCACTGAGAACACTCATACATTACGGGCCCGCAAGACACAGGTCAGCATCACAGTTCACCGCCTATGACATCATCATCTCCAGTTACCACACGGTGCGCCAGGACATAGAGATATTCACGCAGCTTAACTTCTTCTATGTTGTCCTTGACGAGAGCCAGCACATCAAAAACCCGTCGTCGCACATCTACAGGTCTGTCATGCGCCTCAGGGCAGACAACAGGCTGGTGCTCACCGGCACGCCCGTGGAGAACTCACTCACCGATCTCTGGACACAGCTTAACTTTGTCAATCCCGGCCTGCTGGGCTCGCTGGCCTTTTTCAGGAGGGAGTTTGCCCGGCCAATTGAACGCAATAACGAAAAGGAGAAGGAGGAGCGGCTCCGTAAGATCATTCAGCCCTTCATCATGAGACGGACCAAGGAGATGGTTGTAAGAGAGCTGCCACCGGTGACGGAGCAGGTGGTTTACTGTGATATGGCCGATGAGCAGGCAGCAATTTATGAGAGGGAAAAATCCGCAGTGCGAAATACAATCCTTGAGAACATTGAGTCTTTAGGCATAGAAAAGTCTGCCATTGTAGTGCTCCAGGGGCTGATGAGACTCAGACAGCTGGCCAATCATCCGGTGATGACCGATGATAGTTACACGGGAGGATCAGGCAAGTTTGAGACCGTGACCCATAACATTGAGAGCGTGATCTCGGAAGGACACAGGATACTTATCTTCTCCTCGTTCGTCAAGCACCTCGAGCTCTTCCCGGCGTGGCTGGACCGAAAAGGCATAGGCTACACCATGCTGACCGGCTCCACCAGGGAGCGTGGCAAGGTCATCGGAACATTCAGGAACAATGCCAGCATCAAGGTCTTCCTGATCTCACTGAAGGCCGGAGGCGTGGGGCTGAACCTTACCGAAGCCGACTATGTCTTCATTCTTGACCCGTGGTGGAATCCCGCTTCCGAGATACAGGCCCTTAGCCGGGCCCATAGGATAGGCCAGGAAAAGAGGGTGTTCGTTCACAGGTACATCTCCGGCAATACAATTGAGGAAAAGATCCAGAGGCTCCAGGATAAGAAGACAAAGCTGGCCGGGACATTCGTTGATGCCAATAATCCTCTGGGTGATATGAACATCACTGAGATGCTTGAAATACTGAACTGATTTTTTTATAGTTTTACCTTGGATTTATTAATTATTTAAGTTTCGCAAGTGATTTTAGGCCGCTTGCTTGAGTTCGAGATTATCAA
>CAZVLJ010000196.1:0-2103 GCA_964627825.1 uncultured Rikenella sp.
GCAACAAGGCAAATGTGACATTTGGCTATGACAATCTTGAAGGTTATGTTAATGGCGATCCCTACTTTGGAAAGGTTGTCGGCCAGTTTGCAAACCGTATTGCCAGAGGGAAATTCTCACTTGAGGGAGTTGATTATACCCTCGCGTTAAACAATTTCCCGAATGCCCTTCATGGCGGCCCCACTGGCTGGCACAGCAGGGCATGGACTCCCGAGGTGTTGCAGAACACTGACTATCCGGCAGTGAAGTTCTCCTATGACAAGCCTGACATGGAAGAAGGTTTCCCGGGCAATGTTGTTGCCGAGGTAGTATATACCTGGACCGATGAGAATGAGCTCATAATGGATTACAAGGTCACAACCGACAGGAATACCGTGATCAACATAACCAACCATGCCTATTTCAACCTGCACGGAACAGGCAACGGTGACATCCTTGATCATGAGGCTCTCATCAGGGCATCGGCATTCACGCCTGTAGATTCAACTCTCATCCCCACCGGTGAACTGCGTCCTGTTGAGGGCACTCCCTTCGATTTCCGCACTCCGCACCTGATCGGGGAAAGGATTGGAGAAGAATATGATCAGCTAATACTTGGAGGCGGATATGATCACAACTATGTGCTTGACAATGTGGAGGAGGTGGATGCCGAGGTTTATGATCCGTCAACCGGCAGGTTTCTGCAGGTGATCACTGATCAGCCCGGGGTACAGCTCTATACGGGCAACTTCCTTGACGGCACCCAGACCGGACGTGGTGGCAAGGTCTACCAGTATCGCTCAGGGTTCTGCCTTGAGACCCAGCATTTTCCTGACAGCCCGAACCAGGCTGCATTCCCGTCTGTCATCCTGACTCCTGACGAGCCATTCCTGTCAAGCACTGTCTTCAGGTTTGGGGTCAGGTAGTACATATGTTTAGGCTCACAGCACGCCGGCAGGAGAATGAAAAAAAGACTATCTGTAATACTTGCGGTGTTAACCGCAGGATTGATTAATGCACAGCAGTATCCATACCTTGATACAGCATTGAGTTTTGAAGAGAGAGCGGATGACCTTGTCTCACGCATGACTGTTGAGGAAAAGGCTGCGCAACTGCTCTACACTGCCCCGGCCATTCCGCGTCTGGGCGTACCTGAATACAACTGGTGGAACGAGGCACTGCACGGCGTGGCCAGGGCAGGTCATGCAACAGTCTTTCCGCAGTCTATCACCATAGCCAACAGCTGGGACGAGGATCTGATGCTGGATGTTGCCAATGCCATCTCTGACGAGGCAAGGGCTAAGCATCATGAGTTCATCAGAAGGGGCGACCGCGCAATATACCACGGCCTCACCTTCTGGTCGCCCAATATAAATATCTTTCGTGATCCACGTTGGGGCAGAGGACAGGAGACCTATGGAGAGGACCCTTACCTCACCGGTCGCATGGGCCTCAGGTTTGTGCAGGGGATGCAGGGCTCTGATCCGAAATACTTCAAGACCATTGCCACGGCAAAGCATTATGCCGTTCATTCCGGACCGGAGCCCGTGAGGCATGAGTTCAACGCCGTTGTCAGTGAGCGCGATCTGCGGGAGACATACCTGCCGGCATTCCGCGCACTGGTGAAGGAGGGAGGGGTATACTCCATCATGGGATCCTATAACCAGTTCAGGGGTCATCCCGCTTGTGCCAGCCATGAGCTGTACGGTATACTGCGCAATGAGTGGGGTTTTAAGGGATACATCGTTTCTGACTGCTGGGCGGTATCTGACTTTTATAATTTCCAGGACTATGCTTCCGGCCCCGCCGAGGCCGCAGCCATGGCCCTTAAGGCAGGTACTGACCTGGAGTGTGGTGTGGATTACCGGCACCTGATGGAAGCGCTGGGGAAAGGACTGGTAACGGAAGCGGATATAGACCGTGCTGCCAGGAGGGTTATGCTGGCACGGTTCAGGCTTGGCATGTTTGACCCTGACAGTATAGTTGAGTATGCAAGGATACCCTATCAGGCTAACTGTTCTGATTACAACAGATCCCTTGCCAGGAAGGCTGCACAGAAGTCCATTGTACTTCTTAAAAACAGCAATGGCACTCTGCCCCTTGACAGGGACATAAAAACCATTG
>CAZVLJ010000197.1:0-2095 GCA_964627825.1 uncultured Rikenella sp.
CCTGATCAGGTTGAACTGCTTAATCCCGGGAATATGACCGGAATTGTATTTCAGGATGTTAAGCGGAGTGCTGTTCTGGAAGACAAAAGTCAGTTTCTGCTGCATTATGACGAAAAAGAAGGGAACAGGCTTGAGCTGAGAGATAACAACGGATTACTTCTGTGCAGTCTGGATAGTGTGACGAGATACACTGCAAATGAGAGAAATATTGTTTATGCTGTCACAAAGAACAGCTCTGAAGGTTATGAGATATTCAGGATTCTGAATTTTGACCGGCGAAGGGTGTATGGCTCGGATAAAATGATTGTGTCTGTTGAGGCTGACCCGGCATCAAAAAGTTTAAGGATCTGGGAACAAATCCCTGGCAGCAGATTCCTTGAACTCACCTTTCTGAACCTTGGTACAGGAGATTGTCACCGGCTTAAGGATTTGCTTCAGGCAGATTTTAACAGAGGATCATCTGAAGTCGTCGGGGAAGGAGATGCCTGGTTCCTCAGGCTTGAGACCAGCCCGGAAAAGGAAGATGATCCGATTGTTGACATCTGGTATGGTAATGACTACAGCCTGGAAGAAAAATTCATTCGTAAAGGTAAGATTATGTACTATCTCTGGGAACCTGTAAAAAGAAAGGTCAGTCGTATCGGGAATGACAGCCTGAGCACTGCCGTCAACTTACGGAGTGACAGGTTCTTTCTCTGTTATAATCAATATGCCCTAGAAAAATATGCATCTTTCCCAACGCCTTTACTGTTGACTGTGTATGACAGGGTTAAGGATTGCTATACACTGCTTGATACTGTAACAGAGAAATTATACCTGTCTGATGACGGTGAGTATGGCCTTACCAGGCGATCAGGCAAATGGTTTCTTCATCATATCCCGTCCTGCTCCAAAAAAGCAGTTCCGGCTGAAGGACTTGAAGAACCATGGTTCACCAATAACAGTAAAACCATCCTGTTTGAAGGGAAAGGAGCACTGTGGTACTATGATCCGGCAAGTGGCAGAATGACCGAAGCTGTCAAATTTCCGGGATACCAGGCAAGTATTATAAATGGTAACAGTAAGTCGCTCAAGGAGGGCAAAGGACTATTTGACAGAAATCAGGTATCTTTTAATAAGCCAGTGATTATCAAACTATCTAGCCAACAGGAAAATAGTACCTCATTCGTCGTGTGGAATAAAGGCAGGATCCGGGTAATTGTGCCACCTGTTCCAAGACGAATTCAATCCTTTAAATGGAACAAAACCTGTGAATTCTTCTCATGGATTGAAGAGGACTATAACCTGCCGCCAAGGGCAGTCTTTACAAAAGCAGGAGAAAAGGAGACTGTTCTCTACCCGGTCAAAAATGATTCCAGGTCATTCTCGTCTTTAAGACAGCAACTTATCTCCTATGCGGGTTCTGAGGGATCACCATTAAACGGGGTCCTGTATTACCCGGTGAACTATGATTCAACAAGGGACTACCCGATGGTTGTATACATATATGAGATTCAGCGTTCCAAATCGAATAAGTTCCTTAGTCCATCGTATAATGAAGATGAAGGGTTCAGTATCAGGCTGATGCTTGAAAAGGGCTATTTCGTCTATTTACCCGATATACTGATTTACGGAAAGGATGGTCCGGGCCTGGATGCTCTTAATTGTGTGCACAATGCACTGGACGCAGTGGCCGGCATCCCGGCAATAAATAAGGATAAGACAGGTCTCATCGGGTTTTCTTTCGGCGGGTATGAGACTGACTTCATAGCAACCCATTCTGACCGGTTTGCAACCTATATTTCAGGGGCAGGACACAGCGACATCATCAAGGCTTACCACGCATTCAACTATAATTTCATGTGGCCGGATTATTTGAGGCTGGAGGCGAGTCAATACAATATGAATAAGGCTTTTGCAGAGGACAAACATTTGTACTTCAAAAACAGCCCGCTCATCTTTGCCGAAAATGTAAACGCTCCGATACTGTTATGGACAGGAAAAGATGATCAGAATATTTCAAGCGACCACTCCATGGCATTCTATAATGCACTTAAACGAAATGGAAAGGCGGTGATCGCCCTCTTCTATAATGGGGAGAAGCATGGTCTGCAAA
>CAZVLJ010000198.1:0-2069 GCA_964627825.1 uncultured Rikenella sp.
CTCGGTTGTTGAACCCATGGCAAGAATATCTCTTGGCGGCAGGTTGCCCAGAAGGATGACATCTTCACCGGCAAGTTTTCTTATCTCCGTGATAGGATGATTGAAGCTGAAGTTGAACAGGTTGATACCAATCTGCTTAAGGTATTGGGCTGTAATCACGCCCGGAGCATCATTGTGAAAGAAACCAACCTTCGGGTTGAAAGTGCCGTATATTCTTTTCAGGTGAGGCAGCACGAAGGTCTCAAAGTCAGGCTGCCCCAGAAAACCCACAATATCATCCAGGAGCAGAACTCCCTGTATATCAGGGAACTTTTCAAATTGCAGTTCCAGCCAGTCAATAACGAAGTCAGTAATCACCGTCAGTGCCTGCTGTGCCTCGTCAGGGGTGACCGCCAGCGCCATCATGAACTCCGTAGTTCCGAACAGAAAGGAAGCAATATTGAGTGGCCCGCGACTGATGGCAAAGCGGTAGTGACATCCGCTTGCCTTAACCTTATCTTCATATTTCACCATTCGGCTTATGACAAAGGGCAGCAGACCGTCAGTCTTCACGCTGGGTTTTGTCAATGCCGATATGGCTTCGGTGGAACAGTTCAGCTTAACCGGGTGGGGAAAATCGTTCTCAGTCCATACCATTTTGGTTCCGAACGCCGAAGGTTCTGTGCACATTCCATACTCGGACCAGAAGCCCGGAAGGAACATCACATCGGGAAAAGCTTCCTGGGCGTGGAGGTTAGCCTCGAACCAGGTGACAGGGTCAGCAAAGTATTCAAGGATTGTTGTTCCATGCCAGCCGGGCAGCCATGGACTGTCAATGATGAATCCCACAGGCCTCTCTTCTGTTTTTTCTCCGTTGATAACCTTTAAAAGGGTCTCCCAGTGTCTGTCATTCATAGGTCAGGTAAGCTTTGTTCAACAATAACTAAATGCCGGGAACATAATGGAATCTCAAACCGCGGTAATATTCCAGGCTATGCAGTGGTTGCTCAACCCCTTCAGGGAAGGGCATCCGTGAGAATGTCTGATAATAGAGGAGGCAGGCATCCTTCCCACAGCGGGCCTCTGCAGCCTGTATCCCGAGCATCTGCCCTACATGCTCAAACTGCCCGTCATCTCTCAGCGTCACCAGCATGGGCGCCAGAAGTAATATTACCAGCAATGATCTCCTTGTCATATGTATCATTCTTTGCCTGACCTGAGTGACGACTGCCTTATAATGAGTTCATGTGTCAGGGTTATAGTGTTCACCTTTTCGTACTGTGTGCCCTCGAGTATCCTTATCATGGTTGAGGCGGCCACCTCTCCCATTGCCCTGCCCGGGTAATGCACAGTTGTAAGATTGGGTTCAACTATCCGTGAAACGGGATCGTCATTGAATCCGGCAACAGCAATATCATCAGGGATGCGGTACCCCTTCTTCTTCAGCTCGCATATGAGTGAGACGGCCGAGTTGTCATTGGCTGTGAAGATACCGTCAGGCATTGTTCCGTTGTTCAGCAGATGTTTAAGTATGGTCACCCCTGAGCCATCACCCAGATCGGTCACTATGAGCATCTTCTCGTCAAACGGAAGGGAGTTGTCAGACAATGCCTGCCTGTAACCCCTGTATCGATCATTGTACACATTCCTGTTCAGGCTTCCTGCAACATGCACTATCTTTTTGCACCCCTGCCGGATAAGATGGTCGGTGGCCTCATATCCTGCCAGGTAGTTGTCTATTATGACACTGACGCAGTTATTGCATACCAGCACCCTGTCAAAGAAGACCAGGGGAATATTCTTCCGGAAGATGTTTCTGAATCCGTCGCTGTTTTTTGTTTCATAGGAGAGTGATACCAGCATGCCGTCTACCCGGCTGTTGAATAGTGCATGGATATTTGCCTCCTCAAGTCTGGCCGACTCCTCGCTTTGGCTGATGAGAAGCTGGTAACCGGCATTATTGGCCACTTTCTCCATACCTGAGATGACTGATGACATGAAGTGGCTGTCTATCCGGGGTATGACTACCCCCAGTGTCCTTGTCCTTTTCTGTCTCAGGTTAGCGGCAAACTTATTGTGCTGATATCCCA
>CAZVLJ010000199.1:0-2038 GCA_964627825.1 uncultured Rikenella sp.
GGCTGGTTTTGCAGCTGCCTGAGGTCTGAGCTTCGGTGTCTCCTGTGACGGCTTTTCCGTCAGCGTGTCCTTCGCCGGCTTTGCCTTCAGCGTCTCCTGTGACGGCTTTGCCTTCGGCGTCCCCTGTGACGGTTTTGCCTTCGGCGTCCCCTGCGACGGTGTTGCCTTCGGCGTCCCCTGCGTCTCCTGCGGTTTCCTTGCAGAAGGGGTCTTGACCTTTGACGCAGCCGGATTTTTCTTCTCCAACTCCCTGAGGGATTCAATCTTCCTCGCCCTGAGGAACTCAGCTATCCCGCCAAGGTGAGTCTTTATCTTCCTGTTGCGGAACTCATACACCTTGTTCACCAGCCCGTCGAGGAAATCCCTGTCGTGCGAGACCACAATTAATGTGCCATCAAATTTTATAAGCGCCTGCTTGAGTATCTCCTTGGAGCGTATGTCGAGGTGATTGGTAGGCTCATCGAGAAGTAGGAGGTTATAGGGTTCAAGCAGCAGCTGCACTATGGCCAGTCTTGACCGTTCGCCACCCGAGAGGACCTTCACCTTCTTGTCTATGTCCTCGCCGTGGAAGAGGAAGGCGCCAAGGATATCGCGCAGGCGGGTGCGGATGTCACCGACAGCAATGCGGTCTACAGTCTCGAAGACCGTCAGTTCATCGTTGAGCAGCTCATCCTGGTTCTGTGCGAAGTAGCCTATGGCGACATTATGTCCCCGCTTGACTATCCCGTCATGATCCACCTGGCCGAGGATCATCCTTGCGAGGGTTGTCTTTCCTTCGCCGTTGCGCCCCACGAAGGCAACTTTTTCGCCTCTTTCGATTTTCAGCGAGATCCTGTCAAGCACCAGGTGGCTTCCGTAGCGCTTCGAGGCCTCGTCGGCCTCAACCACCACCGTCCCCGAACGCGGAGCAGGAGAGAAGCGTATATTCATTGCAGAGGTATCCTCGTCTTCTATCTCTATCCGGTCAAGCTTCTTCAGCTGTTTGATCTTGCTCTGCACTTGCACTGCCTTGGTAGGCTTGTACCTGAAGCGCTCAATGAACCGCTCGGTGTCCTCAATCATCTTCTTCTGGTTGCGGTAGGCGGCTGTCTGCTGCTCGCGCCGCTCGCGCCGCAGCTCGGTATATTTGGTGTATGGCACCCGGTAGTCATAGATCTTGCCGAGGCTGATCTCTATGGTGCGACGGGTTACATTGTCAAGGAAGGTGCGGTCATGAGACACCAGCACCACCGCTCCGGGATAGGTCTCAAGAAATCCCTCAAGCCAGATAATTGATTCAATGTCAAGGTGGTTGGTGGGCTCATCCAGCAGAATAAGATCAGGCTTGCGGAGCAGTATCTTGGCCAGCTCCACCCGCATGCGCCATCCGCCGCTGAGCTCACGCGTAGGCCGGTCAAAGTCGGATGCGCTGAATCCCAGGCCGTTAAGAGTCTGACCTGTGGTTGCCACATAGTCGCTGCCGCCAAGGATGCTGTGCCGTTCGCCTGCGGTATGGAGCCGGTCACAGAGCTGATGGTAACTTTCACTCTCATAATCAGTCCGATCGGTTATCTCTTTGGTGATATCGGTGATCTCCTGTTCCAGACTCCTGAGCTCGGTGAATGCCGTGAGCGTCTCCTCCAGAACGGTGGTGGTGTCGGAGACCTTCATCTGCTGCTCGAGGTAACCGATGGTCATCCCGCGGGGCCGTTCCACCGCCCCTGAGGTGGGCTCCTGGAGGCTGGCGATGATTTTCATCAGGGTGGTCTTGCCGGCGCCGTTCCTGCCTGTCAGGCCGATACGCTCCTGACGGGTGATGAGGAACGAGACCTCATCCAGCAGGACGAAGCTGCCAAAGAGCAGCGACACGTTGTTGACGGAGACCATCTGACTCGATTTTTAAAACCGCAAAGGTAAAAAAAAACATCGGGATGGGGGGTGGGTGGATCAGGGGGTACACCGTTTTCTACAATTCTTGATCCCCTACGGGGATTATTATCATGGGGGCTCCTTCTGCAATTCCTGATCCCCTACGGGGATTATTATCATGGGGGCTCCT
>CAZVLJ010000200.1:0-1972 GCA_964627825.1 uncultured Rikenella sp.
ATAAACGTCAGAAGTGGGCAACAGATTTTATCTATTGCTTTTAAAAATTATGGGATAAGAGAATCAAATGCTTTGCGTGTGCTTAGAAAGCAGGAATTCTGACACAGAAATCAAGGTTTTTTTTAAGTGTCACTGAATATTAAGGAAAAGATTTACACCAAGGGCTTCAGCATCAACAAATACATTCCTGTTCAGGAGACCTGCATCTCCCGCAAGATTTAGCAGATCCTCCCTGCTTCTGTAGTTAAGATACCATTCAGATACGACCTCCATAAGGATTTGTGATGGATTTTCAGTGCTGAAATTGCCTATTATGAGTTCACCTCCGTCTGCTACGTAATTGATGTATTTCCTTAACAGGTAAACAAAGTGTTTCTCCCTGAAATAATCAAATAATCCGGCGCTCCAGATAAGGTCATACCTCCTGGAAGGCTCAAACCTTAAAACATTGACTTTGTTATAGGAAATCAGTTTTTCAAATTTTTTGTTCTTGGCTGACGAATAATCGATGGCATTCTGGTCATAATCCACCAGGTCAAAACTGATATCGTTTTCGGTGTACATGTTTAGAAATTCGTTTACATCTGTTGCCGGTCCTGACCCAAGTATCAGGACTCTTTTTTCATCACTTTTTTTATTAGCAAGGTTCATGCATTGATTAATGAAATAATCTTTGCGGTTCCTCACAGCCATGGTTCCTTCCTGATTCTGATAATACATATCCCACTTACGATATTTCTTATCTCCATTAACATGTTTGGAATAAATATGATCGATTAAATAAAAATCTCCCGGATACCCAAATGGTTTGACATAACTCCGGCCAATCAGAGTATTGACGTTAAGTATTGGGTTTATTACTTCCCTGAACTCATGCAGATTTTCCGCATCTAAAGTTTTGACAATGAAGTTAAATTCCTCATATTCATGCGGTTCGGGGCCTCCCTTTTCAACCAGATATTTAAGGAATAATTTCTTATTTACATCAAATGCACAATCTGGCCTGGCAGTTACTTTAAACATTTTCTTTCAAGATTAAAACAGACACTTTTGATTGCCTTAAGGTAAATAATTTTTCAAAACATTAGCACACACAAATTATTTTTACTAAAATTAACAGGTGGAGGCGATATTTTTCCATCCCAGACATTGGGAATTACACACCGGAAAATCCTTGAAAAACGGCACAAGAGGTCGTTTCTGACCTCTTGTGCCGTTTGGTACCCCTAACGGACAAAAGTTGCAACTAGTAAGCCTGTAATATTAAGACTCAGAATTCAGAGTGTCTCTAATACTTCAAGTATTTGTTTGTGTAATTCGGGAATTTTATTTTTGAGTACATCCCAGACGATGGAGTAGTTTACTCCCATATAATCGTGAATTAACCTGTCGCGCATGCCCGCCATATCCTTCCATCTCACTGATCTCCACTTCACCTTGAAATCTGCAGGGATCTTTTTTGTTGCCTCGCCAATTATTTCAAGGCTTCTGACAACAGCCCTTTTCAGAGTGTCATCATCGAGGAATTGCTCTCGTGTAAGGCCCTTTTCAATCAGAGAAAGCAGGTAATGACTTTCATCCCTTATATGTTTTAGATACTCTACCGGCTCTCTAGACATACAATACTTCGTTTAGGATCTTTGGGCCAATATAAGGACTCAGGCCATTCCTTGTGACGATCTCAACTCTATAATCCTTGAAAAGCTGCTCCAGCATATCATATACAGCCATATAATTATCATAATTCTCCTGATCAGGCTCGAAATCAATCAAAATATCAATATCACTTTCGGGTGATTGCTCATTTCGTGCATAAGAGCCAAAAAGCCCGACTTTCCTAATCCCGTAATGAGCCAATTTGTGTCTTTTACTGCCTATAGTGGTTAATATGTGATCTCTGGTTGTCATACTGTTTCACTTAGTACAAAGTTATGAATCTTTTATTCAATGAAGATATTTCATACATATGCCT
>CAZVLJ010000201.1:0-1956 GCA_964627825.1 uncultured Rikenella sp.
TCTTTCTCATAAAAATAGAATAATAAACTTGGATGCTAATCTAAAGGTAGGCCATAAAGAATTGTAGATGTACGATTTACAATTGCCGATAATGGCCGTAGGCAATTAAGAATTGTAGATCAATGCCATAATAAAAATTGCTCGCAGCGTATTAAGAATCATATAACATATAGTGCAAAATCACCATGATAACCATCCGTAAAGCAACCCCCGATGATGTCCCGGCAATCATCTCCTTCCAGCAGGCCATGGCCATGGAGACGGAGGGGGTGGAACTACAGTCAGATGTGATAACCAATGGCGTGATGGCTGTATTCCGTGATCCGAACAAGGGGCAGTACTATGTGGCCGAAGACCTGGGCAGGGTGATAGCATCGCTGATGATAACCTATGAGTGGAGCGACTGGCGTAATGCCAATATCTGGTGGTTCCAGTCGGTCTACGTGATCCCGGAATACCGCCGGAAGGGTGTCTTCAGGATGATGTATGGCCATGTGAAGAAGGAAGGGATGGAGTACGGAATTGCAGGACTGCGGCTCTATGTGGAGTCGGAGAATGTTCGCGCACAGAAGACATATGAGGCGATGGGAATGAACGGCAGTCATTACCGCACCTTTGAGTGGATGGTGTAACAGGAGGCCCTTATGTGGTTGCTCATCATACCTGTAATAATTTACTCTTCAGGCCTTCTGGTCCTTTGGTTCATCCTTGTCCGGGGCAGAGATGGTACAAGCCCGGGAGATAAAGGTTTGACAGAAGGGAGTGATGCTGCCGGTGCACCTGTAGCTGGAGCACTCCCCAAAGTCAGCATTGTAGTAGCAGCGCACAACGAGGAGAAACAGCTGCCTGCCCTTCTGGAAGGTCTTATGCGCCAGGATTACCCGGCAGCGCTTATGGAGGTTATCATTGTAAATGACAATTCAACTGACCGGACGCCTATAGTTGTCAGCGAATTCATTTCAGGTCACATGGATCAGCCCGGACCGCGCATCAGGCTCATATACAATCCTTTCTCCGGCAAGAAAAAGGCAATTCGACATGGTATAGACAAGGCTTCAGGAATGTTTATCCTCACAACTGACGCCGATTGTATTACAGGGACCGGCTGGGTGCGGTCGCATGCAGAATGGTACAGGTCCAGGCACTCCGGGCAAAATGGTGAATATGAAGGCTCGCGGGCAGCAGAGTCATCCTCCGTCGAAAAGCAGCAGAGGGCAACTGGCAGCGGCGGGGATCCTGACATGGTAATGGCATCAGTATTCCAGGTGCCGATGAGGGGGTTCTGGTCTCTATTCGGTGTATATGAGTTCTCGGCCTTGCAGGCTCTCACTGAGGCGACAGCGCTGGCCGGGCAGCCGGTGATGTGCAATGCCGCAAACATGTCGTTCAGCAGGGATGTTTACATGCGTCATGCCGGGGAGTTGCGTCCTGATCTGCCGTCGGGTGATGATATGTTCCTGCTGGAGGCCATCATACGTGGCGGCGGCGCCGTCAGGCATGACGGCCGCAGGGCGGCGGCGGTGGAGACCGCAGGTGCGGTCACGGCTGCGGCGCTGTTGCGTCAGCGCGCCCGCTGGGCATCCAAGGCCCTGTACCTCAGGAGCGCTCCCACCCTCATCCTCGCCGCAGCCACGGCGGCGTGCAACGCCGCCGTCACCGCCGCCGTGGTAGTTGCCTGTATATCTGTGGAATACATGCCGGTGGTGGCTGCCATGTACGCGGTAAAAGCTGTGCCGGATTACCTGCTTATTGCGGGGGAGATGAGAAAAAGAGGCAATCGCGTGAAAGCGCTTCCGTTCATAGTGTCAGAGATATTATACCCGTTCTGGTTTATGGTTGTGGCGGTAATGAGCCTGCTTCCGGGATCAGGGCGGTTCATGGTACGGTGAGGGCGGCAGGGCAGGTTACAATGCTTGATGGCCAGCTACCAATAATACACATCATAGTCCTGTACTA
>CAZVLJ010000202.1:0-1953 GCA_964627825.1 uncultured Rikenella sp.
ACAGGGAACGACATCGCGCTGGTGCTGGACGGCCTTGACTATGAAGCTCTTCTGCCAGGGGAGGTCGGTGATCACCCCTTTGATTTTCCTGGAGCATATCCCTGCGGGGAAGTTAAGGAGCTGGTAATCCGAGGCATAGGCCTCCTCCATCTGTCTGGCGGCATCGCGGCCGAAGGTGCCGATCTTGTTGACCGGGAGGAATATGCCCTTGTAGTTGTCGACGTACAGGAGGATGTCGTTGACGGGGAATTTTATTGCCGGGAAGTGTTTGGTGAGCTCGCTCATGAAGACCATTCCGTCGAGGCCGCCGAGGGGGTGGTTTGAGACGAAGATGTTTCTGCCGCCTTTGGGCAGGTTCTCCACACCGTGGGCACGGTAGCTGATGCCCATGAATCCGAGGGCGGCGTCGTTGAATTCGGCATCGTAAAGGTGGCCGAAGTTACGGAGGATCGTGTTTATATCATCCTGGTGGACGATACGTTTGAGGTACCGTACCACGAAGCCGGGGAGGAGCCTGCGGATCTTCGGGTTCTTGTCTGCCAGGATTTTCTCAACGTCTACCTGGAGTGGTTGCCTGGGTTGTTCCATAGTTCACTTGATGCGATTGCAAAGATAACACGACCAGTTACAATTCTTGATCGTCTACGACGAATTATGGGTTTTGGATCTGCTTTTACAATTCTTTATCCGCTACGCGGATATACTTGTCTCTGACAATCAGATAACCAACACTGATGATGAAGGTCGTAGACCTTCAGGAATTTCAGGAAAGATGATTGATGAATAGAGAAGGTCGTAGATCTTCAGGAGTTGAATATGGCCATGAAATACCACAAAGATCGTCGTAGACGATCAGGAATTGTAGAAGGTCGTAGACCTTCAGGAATTGTAGACGCAGGCACCCCAACCGCCACCCACCCGCCCTTTTGTTTTGGGACCGCAGGCCTGCACAATTCTTTATCCGCCACGCGGATTCGTTTGTCGCAGATAATCACATAATAACCACCAATGAAGAAGGACGTAGACCTTCAAGAATTGTAAATGTCCCGGGTCATGATTGCGTCATAATGATGTTATATTTACCCGCACAAACTGGAAAATCATGGATACTGAACTGAGAGACACATTCCTCAAAAAATGGAGAAAATATTTCGGCGAGGCCGAACTGCCCATAACCTTCTATTACACAATGTCTGAAAGCAATGCCGACTGGGCCGAGAAGCCCCGGGGATGGAGCTGCATCATCTGTGAGCTGGCGAAAGTAAGAAAGGGCAGGTCGCTGATGTATAATGCCGAGAGAATAAGCTGCGGCGGAGGGAAGAGATACCTTGGCTATACTGACAAAATGCGCCCGGGATTTGAGCATTTCCTTTCATGCGGAAACGAGAAGATCGAAGGGGAGAGATACCTGCGAACACCCGAACTGGTGAGGGAGTTCATGAAATCCCAGAAAACGCTGGCAGTGTCAAACATGAACCTGGTGTTCAAGAGATGGGACAAGCTGGAGAAGCATGACGAGCCGGATGTGGTCATTTTCTTTGCAACCCCCGATGTGCTGGCTGGACTTTTCACTCTGGCCAATTTCGACCAGTCGGAACCGAACGGAACGTATACCCCGTTTGGGTCAGGATGCAGCACGATAATTCATTACCCCTATCTCGAGGGTGTGACGGAGAGGCAGAGGGCGGTGATTGGCATGTTTGATCCCTCGGCGCGCAAGTGCGTGGCAACCAATGAGATCTCCTTTGCGATGCCTATGGCGAGGTTTGAAAGGATGGTGGGGTACATGGATGAAAGTTTCCTGATCACGGAGACGTGGTCGACTGTGAAGAAGCGTCTGTGAGGGGGGACAATTCTTGATCGTCTACGACGATCTTTGTTGTATTTCATGGCCATCTACAATACTTGAAGGTCTACGACCTTCTACAATTCCTGATCGTCTACGACGATCTT
>CAZVLJ010000203.1:0-1901 GCA_964627825.1 uncultured Rikenella sp.
GGAGAGCGTCAAGAACTCGCAGTACAACGTGCACCATTACGAGTGGCAGATCGTGAACCTCGCCCGCACGACGCTCAGGAACATCATCGGCACGCTGACCCTGAAATCCGCCAACAGCGAGCGGGGCAAGATCAACGAGGAACTGCGCAACACCCTCCTGCAGGAGACCGCCAACTGGGGCATCGCCATCCTGCGGACCGAACTCAAGGAGATCGATCCGCCGGAAGACGTGCAGGAGACCATGAACAAAGTGGTGAAGGCTGAGAATGAGAAAATAGCAGCCATTGACATGGCCTCCGCCACCGAGACTGTTGCTGACGGTGTGAAGAGGGCAAAAATCAAGGAGGCAGAAGGTGCCAAACAGGCAAAGATCCTCCAGGCAGAAGGTGAGGCTGAGTTCATCAGGCTGGTGAATGAGTCGGCAGAGAAGTATTTTATTGGTAATGCTCAGATCCTAAGAAAGTTGCAGGCTCTGGAAACCTCGCTGCAGAACAACACCAAGGTTGTTGTGCCTGAGGGGAGTGATCTTGTCAACGTCATTGGTGAGATGGCTGGGGTTGCCCCGTTGCCGGGGAAGAAATAATCAGTTCCCGGGAATTGACTGGTTCTGATAACCTCTGTGGAGGTACTATGGCAGCTGATGAACAATAGGCAGCTGCCATTGTTTTATGTTTAAAGAACGCTAAACAACAAACGTAATATGAAAGTAAAAGGCAAAACAATAGTGGTTACCGGAGGCGGTAATGGCATTGGTCGTGAGCTGGTATTGAACCTTCTTGACAGGGGTGCCAGGGTGGCAGCAGTTGATATCAATGAGTCGGCACTGAATGAGACCGGGAATCTGGCAGGAAGCAAGGCTGAGCGATTATCGGTTCATGTTTTGAATATCACCGATGATAAGGCCGTGGCCAGGCTGCCGGAAGAGGTTGCGGCAATTCACGGATCAGTGGACGGACTGATTAACAATGCCGGTATCATACAGCCTTTTGTCCGGTTGAGAGACCTTAACTTTGAGGTTGCAGAGAAGGTGATGGATGTTAACTTCTTCGGGACCCTTTACATGGTCAAGGCATTTCTGGCTACTTTCAGAAATCGCCCCGAGGCGCATATTGTCAATGTATCCAGCATGGGTGGCTTCCTGCCTGTCCCTGGGCAGTGTGTTTACGGAGCATCCAAGGCAGCTGTCAAGATGCTTACCGAGGGTCTTTATGCAGGACTGATTGACACGGGGGTCAGGGTATCCATTGTTTTTCCCGGGGCCATTGCAACGGAAATTACCAGGAACTCAGGTATTGAGGTTCCCGGATCAGGGAACAGGGATGTTGACAGTTCAAAGTTCAATCCCATGCCGGCTGCTGATGCTGCGAAGGATATTATTGATGGTATGGAGAAGAATAAGGTCCGGATACTGGTGGGGAAAGACGCAAAGTTCCTCAACCTGTTATACAGGATCAGTCCTGGTTATGCTACCAGGTTCATCAGCAAGCAGATGAAATCTCTTCTTCCTGATTGAGCAGCAGCATCTGCTTTTATTGAAAAGTCTGAATAATTTATTATTTTTGCATCCGCATTGGTCGATTGTCCACCATCTGGCGGACAGGCATCGACTGGAAAAATGGTCGGTTGGCCGAGTGGCCAGGCATCGGTCTGCAAAACCGGGTACGGCGGTTCGAACCGAGTGAGCCGAGCAATCCGCCGCCGACAAGTTATTTGAGGTATTGAGCTAAGTTAAAATATTGGTCGATTGTCCACCATCTGGCGGACAGGCATCGACTGGAAAAATGGTCGGTTGGCCGAGTGGCTAGGCATCGGTCTGCAAAACCGGGTACGGCGGTTCGAATCCGCCACCGACCTCAACCCCACTAAAACCCCTTGATTATCAAAGGGGTTTTTTTGTTGTG
>CAZVLJ010000204.1:0-1847 GCA_964627825.1 uncultured Rikenella sp.
CACGCGCCACCGCGACTCTGCGCCAACGCCACATACCGCCGAACGTTACCGCCAATGCTGGGTCACATCCAATTAAAATCAAATTAAGATTTGCAAAATGTTGTCTAATTAGTTAACTTTGTGGCATGGCTTTTGAAAGACAAATTATCTTCTATAAGAGATATTTTCTGGATTTCTATGAAGAACAACCAGATGATGTTCAATCAAAAATTGAATGGACACTGGGATTAATCAAGGTAACGCTTCATGTTCCGGAAAAGCATTTTAAACACATGGAGGGTACCAAAGGTCTTTATGAAATTAGAGTTGAGGCAGGAAATAACATTTATAGAATCTTTTCATTCTTTGATCAAGGTAATATTGTAGTAGTCGGGAATGCATACATAAAGAAAACACAGAAGACACCTAAGAAAGAGATTGAAAGAGCTTTAAGAATTATGGAGGAGTACAAAAATGAAAAAGGCAGAAAATAACATAACAACTTTCGAGGAACTTCTCGACAATAAATACGGTAAAAGAGGTACCCCAAAACGTGAAGAATGGGAACAGCAGTTTGAAGTCTTCAGGCTCGGTGCGCTACTTGAAGACGCCAGGCTTAAAATGGGACTTACTCAAGAAGAGCTTGCCAAGAGATGTGGGACCAACAAATCGTATATCTCAAGGATTGAGAATAATGCTTCAGACATAAGGTTATCAACCTTGATGAAGATTATTCGTAAGGGGTTTGGGGGGCATTTAACACTTTCACTGCAACTTGACTAAAAAGCACTGTCGGTAACAGGTCGGTATATGTCATTAGCGCTCCGCACCGCGAGAACTTTCTGGCTAAAGAGGACCGTTAAGTGTTCGGCGGTGCGGCCCGCCCCGGCTCCCGCCGGGGACCCCCTCCTGGTGTCACGGTTTTTGCCAACGCGAGAATAAACAAAACAACATCATATCCCTGCATCGCACCACGAGTGCAAAAACACGCGCCACCGCGATTCTGCGCCAACGCCACATACCGCCGAACGTTACCAGCAAGCCTGAACACAATTAATTCAGTCGCAATCTTAAAATATTTATTGCCAATTCGCTATTTCAACTCCTAACAATACTTAACCATCATAAACCAAATGATTATGAAAGCGAATAGATTCTTCATAACTTTATTAATCAGCGGGTTATCAATTTATGTTTCTGCCCAAAAGAGCGAAATTAAATTAATGTATTCACCTTTCTCCTTGATACAAATTGGCGAAATGGGTAGTAACCTAGATAACATAAACTCCAACTATTCGGGGTCATTTATGATTGATTACAACCGCTATCTAAAGCCAAAACTAAAACTAGGTATAAATGTAACCTATGAGCAAGGACGAGTTTCAGGGACAACTACTCAATCCTATATCAGGAAAGAACCTCCATATGATGTTATTACATTTACCTATCATGATACGGATGAAGAACGCCATCTGTATTTTGGCCCCCAGATAAGTTATGAATACGTTCAAAAAGATAATTTCCGTATGGGAAGTCTAGTAGGTCTGTCAATGGTTATAGTTAATTGGGAGGGCACCAGAGACTCCCAAATCATGACCAAAGGAACAGATATAAACGTGTTCTTTCATGCTGAACTTTTAAACTTTACCTGGGGTAATAGAATGGGTCTGACAGGACAGCTTGGGTATGGGCACAAGGGCATAGTCAGCCTTGGTTACTTTTGTAGATGGTAGTTTTCAGAAAGGTTTAAATAATTCACTCTGATAATTTATGCTCAGTTTAGGTGATGTGCTATTAATGTAATCGTTATCTGATTCAACTTTAAGAAATAAAAGGCCTGCTGGTAACAGGTCGGTATATGCAATTGG
>CAZVLJ010000205.1:0-1820 GCA_964627825.1 uncultured Rikenella sp.
GCAGGAAATACGATCAGGGTCTGTTCGAAAAAGCCGGTAAGATGGATCCGAAGGAGACCACCAAAATTGTCAGAAGCAAGGAAAACAGGGACTTTTCCCGGGAAGTTGCGCACAAAGCTCTGCTGGTAGTCCGCGATGATAAAAAGCTGCTGCCCCTGAGCAAAGACAAGAAAATCCTGGTGATCGAGCAAACAATCCCTTATGAATTTCTCGGAAAGGATTTGTACAGCCATGCCCATATGTTCTGCGAGCAAATGGTCAAGCATTCCACTAACCTGATTCTTGACGATGCACCGTTCCATGCTGAAGAGGAAGACATCGAAGAGGCGCTGCGACTTGCAAAAGAAGCTGACCTGGTGGTCATGACCAACTACTATGCACGTATCGAAAAGCGCGGCAATAATACCCATCTGGTCAAAGCGCTTAAAGCCGCAGGTCATACTGTGGTTGTCGTCACAAACTTCCCGTACAGGAAGGGAACAACTACGGTAGCAGATGCTGTCGTATGTAATTTCTCGGGCACACCCGATTCAATCAGGGCTTCAGTTGATCTCCTTTTCGGAGCCATCAAACCTTATCCTACGACCAAGATGCCGATCGATCTGAGTGCTGAGCAGAATCTGCCGGAAGAACCAGATCCCGCTCCCAGAAAATCGCAGGAGAAAAAACCCGGTAATGTATGGGGAGGGAAGTGCTGAGACTTATAAAACGGAAAGATTAAATCAACATGCTGAGCGCCGGTGAAGATTGCAAATTCAACACTGGCGTTCAGATTAATCCCGGGGGTGACAGCGCCTGCAGAATGCCCTCATTTTATATTTATTGTTACGAATACAAAGCGAGAATAAAATGACAAAATCAACATCCTTTAACATTCAGGATATCTACACAATTGATGGCACTGAAATCGCAAAAATCTATGAAGAGAATTTCATGTCAGTGCATTTCCAGGGAATGTCCAAATGTCTTCAGTTTCCGCATACTGTGGCATTGCAAGGCGCACCTACCTGTTCTATTGGTATTTCACCCTACGGATTATATAACCGGTTTAACGACGCTGGTCGTCTTATCCTGCTGAATCAGAAAGCGGTTCAGTTTGGTTCGGCGCCCTATATTCGTATTGGTGATGATTGTACAATGCTGACGCAGAAATTACCGGGCGAAACTGAACTTCCCGATGATATCCCGGCAGTTAAAAATTATTATCCTGCTCCGATTGAAAAAGAGAACATTGCAATGACAATTGCAACTCCCTCACTGGAGATTGCCTATAAATTTGAAAATGTGAAGGTAATCAGGAGACTGATTTCTCCTTTGCTTTCCGGTGGGGAACAGACATTGATGCCGCTCGGTGTTGAAGAATATGTGGTTGAAAATGTTACAGGATATGATCAGCAGGTCACACTCGTAATACCAAGGCCATCACTGGTCAATCTCCAGGAAAAGGAGCTCAAACCCACTGATCAGGACAGTGTTTTTGTAGCTACTGCCGCAGTTAACGGACAGAAACATGAAGAGTTCCGTCTGGAAGGCATCCGTGGTGTAGTTATGGGCAGCAATGACAGTCAGAACAGGATGGCGATAGCTGTTGCAGACGTTCCGGGTGTTGCCGTGGATACCCAACCCTATTTCTGCCTCAATAAATACTCAGGTGATCTTCTGCTGAGCAGTGATGGCAGCTTTTATGAAAAACGGCAACCGGTCATCCGCAGTGATTATGGAGCAGCTGTCAGTCTGACGTTTACGCTGGGACCATTTGAATCAAAGACTGTTCCTTTCGCTGTGGCTCTTGATTTTCCTGTTCAGGATTATATTGACGG
>CAZVLJ010000206.1:0-1804 GCA_964627825.1 uncultured Rikenella sp.
ATTTTAAATTTCCAGTTATGAAAAGAACTCTTAGAGTACTGGCGCTTTTGCTGGCGGCCGGAGTGTTTGCTTTTCTTCAGGCTTGTCAGAAGGATGATGGATTTATTTCTCAATCCGAGGTTAATCTAAAAAAAGGGCAGGCATCTGTCAATAATGCCATCCCTGAACGAACCTTTTACAGCAGTGCCCGCCACATTGGCAACGGGCGGGTACAGGCATGGATAACAGAAAACAGGGCTGGCGATCCCACTTCGGTAGGACTAACAATCTCTGCCGGGGCTCTGGACAACCTTCCGGAGGAAATGACGGGAGTGGTGATGGAGCTTCCTAAAGGTAAGGGTAAGGATTTCTATACCTTCGTTATGCTCGACTGGAATCCGGAGGGGCATGAGCCGCCTCAGATCTACGGATTGCCTCACTTCGATGTTCACTTTTACATTATTCCGGACGAGGAGCGTCTGGCCATGCTTCCCGACAAGGTGGCGGAGTTTGAGAATCTTCCAACGGCAGAATATGTCCCGGCAGGGTACTTCCCCGGTCCTGGTTATGTCCCGTTTATGGGAGTTCACTGGCTTGACAGTCAATCTCCTGAACTTGGCGGTGCCACATTTACCAAAACCTTTATCTGGGGATCATATGACGGTGAGTTTGTGTTCTGGGAGCCGATGATGACGCGTGATTACCTTCTTACCCGTCCGAATGAGGTAATTGACATCCCTCAGCCCGCAGCCTTTGAGCGCGATGGCTGGTACCCAACCCGGTATGAGATTTCCTATTCCAAAACCGGGAATGCCTATACCATTGCCCTGCGCGACCTGCAGTTCAGTCAGAGGCGGTAAATAATACCCTTAAAATAAGGTGATTGGGTTATTTCAGCTCCCCGGTACAAAAATGCCGGGGAGCATGAATATTCCAGAAAAATAGATGTCATGAACAGGAAATCTTTTTTAATGGGGCTTTCCGCAGCAGGAATTGCACCCTTTGCAATGGGGTTTGACTCAGTGCGCAATACTGCTCCGGATAAAATCATTCCGAAGATGATTACTCCGGAACTGAAGAATTCATACTGGTATATCGGACACCTGATGAGCATCCTCCTCTCGGGTAAGGATACTGGCGGATCATTTGCCCTTATTCACGGTTATGAGATAAAGGGGCTTGAGCCGCCTCTGCATATCCACACCCGCGAGGATGAATCATTCTACCTTCTTGACGGAGAGATTACATATACCGCGGGAAATGACGTGTTCAATGTAAAGAAGGGCAATTGGGTTTTCCTGCCGAGAGGTATTCAGCACTCTTTCCAGGTAATTACCGACAAGGCCGAGGTATTGATTCACCTTTCGCCGGGAGGATTTGAGAATTATTTCATTGAGATGAGCCAGCCCGCCCCTGAAATGGTTATTCCGCCCAGACCACAGTACCCGCCGGATGTCAAAAGAATTGTAGAGACCGCGTCGAAATACGGCGTCAGGTTTCCCGGCCTGACATAAAGCCGGCCGAACTGGCTGTTTGACAATGCAGGGGCCTGCAAGAAAATAAAGAGTCCCGCAAAGGCGGGGCAGTATTTGCTCCGCCCCCGATTCTCCCGATAAACCGCGATTCCCGGGGCACAGTAGGGCTTCCTGATACGCATCCACTTTGTTCATGCTATCGGGACTACTCTCCCGATAAATCGGGATCGCAGCTTCTCGCCCCGGCGTCGCAAAAAAAATCCCGCTTGCGTGGGGATTCTTTGTTGCTCCGCTAGGGCTCGAACCTAGACTTTCCTGATCCAGAGTCAGGCGTGTTGCCAATTACACCA
>CAZVLJ010000207.1:0-1795 GCA_964627825.1 uncultured Rikenella sp.
ACTACGGACTGAGCAGTACCAACTCGGCATTGCGTTATGCCTACGGCGACTCTCCACTGGGCCCGTGGAAAAGCGGCGGCGTACTGGTCGACTCACGCGCACCGGTACAGGATAGGGACGGAACAAAACTGATGACGAGTTACTCTGGACACAATACTCACGGTAGCATTGAGCTCATCAACAACCAGTGGTATGTGTTCTATCACAGGGCGCCAAGGGGTTACGGATACGCGCGTCAGCCGATGGTGGCCCCCGTAACGGTGAAATGGGATGAAGAACCGGTGGCAGAAGGCGGAAAAGTCATGATCAGGGGATATAACCCATATTCTGAAGATAATACCTGGAGCGCAAAAGATAGCCAGGGAAATGAATATACCGGAGCTGAAGTAACATCCGAAGGATTCCACATCTACGGCCTTGATCCCTATAAGTATTACTCTGCAGGATATGCCTGCTATCTCTCAAATCCCGACAGCCAGCAGGATTCGTGGGATATATGGGATAACAACATGCCAATAGCAAATGTGGAGAATGGTCACATCATAGGCTACAAGTACTTTGGATTCGGAGGTCTTGATAAGGACAGGCAAGGATTGAAAGCCTTCAAGGGAACCAGACCCCGTAACAAGACAGCATTTAATCTGTTCCTGACGCCAAAGACAAAGGACACATTCAAAGTCAATGTCTGGCTGGACGGGCCATGGGATAACAGCACTTGGAAAGGCAAAAAGATCGGTGAAATAATTATACCCGAAAATTCTCCACAGGAATTAACAAAATTCACCACAGACGTTTCAGAGTATGTTGACAGGCTCGACAAAAAACATGCTGTCTTCCTTGTTGCCGAAGGTCCTGATCAGGGCGCTCTTTTCGATTTGTCGGGACTTGGATTCAGCTCCAGGAAAGTTAAAATCGTGCATCCGGTCCCCCCTGAAGTAAGCATCATTGTCAACGGAGTTGAAATTGATCTGCCGGCCACTCCGGTCAGGTCGACAGAAGCTAACGGGATTACCGGTTATGATCTTTACGAAGCCGCCTGTGAAATTCCTTCAGGCACAAACGCAATACCTTCCGTATCTGCATCAGCCAGTGATCCGGATGTGAAAGTGACTGTGGACCAGGCGAAATCAAAAACCGACACAGCTGTTGTGCGGTTTGATTACAGAGGGATAATCAAGACATACAGAGTTGTGTTTGAGTCTGCCCTGGCGGGCGGTAATGATCGGCAGTATGATCCTCCTGCCGGGTTCACTACTGAGCAGGATCACCGGAACATGATGGATCAGCTCGGGATTAAAAGTCTTCGCCCGGGACCAAGCGGAAATGAATCAGCCCCCAACCATGCCAATTATGACGAGTTCCTGGCAACACCATATCCTGATCTGCCTGATTTGCTTACATTGAAAAACGGGAAGAAGGTTACGACACCTGATATATGGTGGAATCAAAGGCGTCCCGAGATCATAGAAGATCTGGAGAAGGAGGTTTACGGCCGCCTGCCGGAAAATATCCCCGCTGTCAGATGGAAAGTGGATATTTCGGAGAGAGAGATGGTAGGCTTTATTCCGGTAATTGCGAAAAAGCTCACAGGGCATGTCGATAATTCGGAATACCCTCTCATTGATGTAAATATATCGATGGTTCTGGTTACCCCGGCAAACGCCAAAGGACCGGTCCCGGTACTGATGATGTTCGGCAGGGCAAGCCTGCCTGCTCCCGCGCAGCCTGGTCCTGATGACATGGAAGTATTGAACCAGGCCTTCAGGAAGCTGCTGTCTGAAGGCGATCCCCGTGT
>CAZVLJ010000208.1:0-1784 GCA_964627825.1 uncultured Rikenella sp.
CCATTAACATAACCTTCAAGATTGTCATAGCCAAATGTCACATTTGCCTTGTTGCCATCCCTGTCAGGCACGTTTACCTCAACAATTGCCGCCCCGTAATTGGTAAGCTTAACAACATTCCCCTGCTTGTTTGTAAGTGTGTAAAGGGATACTTCCTTCCCATCGAAAGAACCGAAATTTTCAGTAGTTACCATCTCTTTTTTGTTTCCGCATGAGCCAACGCCGAACATAACGAGCAACAGCATCGTGCCAATGAATAGATTTTGTTTTTGCATATAGTTAATTTTTTTCGAAAATAGTGGATTTTATCTGGAATTCTCAATTTTCCCGATCATCATTGTGAACGAATGGGCAGGAAATGAATAGGTAATTCTGGTACCTTTTCCCCTGATTTCCGGTTTCACCTCTGTCTTAACCTGTTCTCCGTCAAAATTATTCATTGACTTGACATCAGGTCCGTTGACCTCATACACCTTGAAATTACCCGTGAATTCGCCGGTCTGGCACAGTATGTCAGTGGTGATAGATTTGTCCTTGTGCCTGTTAACCACACACAGTACCACCTCGCCATCGTTATATGTAGCCGAGACATCAAGGTAAGGAACATCTGTCTGTTTTGTGGTGCTCTCCCCCAGGCCAATGAAAAATTCTTCGGTATCATATTTATCACAATCGACAAACAGATCAAGGGAGGTGCCCTTTACATTATTCGCGAAGAGAGCCAGAGGGTAATAGATAGTCTGCCGGAATATCCCATTATCTTCAGCCCATATCGGCGCGATGACATTTACAAGCTGGGCCATGTTGGCCATCTTGACTATATCAGCATTGCGCACGAATACATTCAGGAAGCCTGCGATCACCAGGGCATCCTCCAGGTTGTACGGCTCTTCCAGTGCCCTGGTGCCCTGCATGTGCGCATCAGTTCGGGCACGGTACCACACATTGTATTCATCCCACGCGATGTAAATAGGATCCCTGTTACCGCGGTTTGCCTTTGACATCTCCTCCATGATCATCCCCTTTACCAGCTGCGTACGCTGTTCACAGACCAGCGGAGTTGAGAGGAAATTGTAATAGTTATCGTCCGGGTTTCCGACATAAATATGCAAGGCGATATAATCTGCCACATCTCTCAGCTCCCTGAGTATCTTTGCATTCCATTCATCAGGATCGGCATCGGGCCTGTAGTTGGATGAGCCTGCCGCCACGAGCTTAATTGACGGATCAGTGAGACGCATCAGTTTGGCAGCCTCACGTGCCTTCTTGCTGTAATCTTCAGCATTGAGATGACCCATCTGCCAGAATCCGTCCATCTCATTGCCCAGGCTCCAGTATTTGATATTATAAGGTTCCTGGAACCCGTGTTTTTTCCTCAGCTCGGCATAGAACGGCCCCTCCTTTACATTGCAGTATTCAACCCACTGCTGAGCCTCCTCGATGGTTCCCGTTCCCATATTGACTGAAAAGTATGGTTCTACCCCGGCTTTCTGACAGAATTGCATAAACTCATTGGTGCCGAAGGTGTTGGGTTCCAGCCTCGCCCATGCCAGTTCCATCCTGGGGTTGCGAACGGGCCCCACGCCGTCAAGCCAGTGATAATTGGAGACAAAGTTTCCTCCGGGGTACCTTACCAGTGACACATTTAGTCCCTTTACTGCCTCCAGAACATCCTTGCGAAAGCCCTGTTCATCCGAGAGCGGTGATCCGGGGTCCCAGATGCCGCCATAGACGCACCGGCCAAGGTGCTCCACGAAGTTGCTGTAAAGGTTCTTATTGACTTC
>CAZVLJ010000209.1:0-1738 GCA_964627825.1 uncultured Rikenella sp.
CAGGCATCTCTCGCGGCGTGAGCTTGCTGACTTCGCAGGCATCTCCACCGAGGGAACGGTCAAGGTGCTGAAGAGCTTCGAAAGAGACGGCCTCATTAGCCTCTCCGACAAAAGTATCATCCTTCTTGAGCGCCAGCGTCTGGAAGAGATAAGCAGGACAGGTTGAGCTTCGCCGCGTAATCCTTATCAAATGCAACTCCGTAACTGAACAGCCGCGGGGAACGACTGAACCCCGCTACATGATTTTTGAAATATTACCTCACAGCCTCACCACCACCGGCGGCAGGTTGAATCCTTCAAGGTGCAACAGTAACGGGGTGTTGCGGTCCTCCTGGCCAAGGGCAGTGAGATCAACATCAATGCTCTTGCGTTCGCCGGGGAGCAGCACGATATAGTTGTTGTCAATGAAGACCGGCGCCACCATCGCGCCGTCGGAGGCACGCACCACCTTCATGCGGACGAAGAAGGAGGCCACCTCGCCGCTGTTGGCCAGATCCACACTGACCTTGCCATCCTTGTTCTTCATCATCTGACCAACCACCTTCGACGGAGGCAGCATGGTCAGCCTCGTCCGGTCGCCGCCATTTGGGAACCAGTACGTGTTCTCATCAACGGTCAGACCGGTGGAGACATAGGTTATGTACAGCTTCAGGAACTGCACTGCAGCCGCGGAACTGCGCAGGTCAGGCTCCCACAGACGGGTGATGCTGTAGGCATCCGCGGTCATCTCCTCCGCCTTCTTCCATATCTCCCTGCCATATTCGTCGGTCAGCACAGCCACCATCCTAAGTCCCTTACGCTCCTTCGGGGTGGTATTGATAACGTATATTGCCGAGTCAGCAGGATTGAACATCAGGTGCACCGGCGCGGCGCCATGCCTGAACCCGTAGAAGCCGGCATTCTGATCAAGATACCAGTCGTAAAACTGACCCTTCAGCGCCGGCCATGGATTCTGACTCTTCCATACCAGGAAACCGGTGTACCAGTCCCACATGTGCGAGGTGTAACCCTCTGTCATGGAGCGGTACTGCTCATAGTTAAGCAGCTGCGCCTTTCTTACGAAATCGGCCAGGTCAGCCGGCTCACCCAGCTGCTCTATCATCCCGCCATAACCCATATATTTATGGTATCGCCATACCGGATTCACCTCATTGCCGGCAGGAACCACCAGGTCCTTCTCATCCATCATCTTTTTCAATCCCTCCAGATTCGGAAGGCCCACTGAGCCGATCTCAGGATTGAACGGATGCCATTTCTCAGTGAAAAACCAGAGCGACTCCCTGATGTTATATGGTCCGTCAGCCGTGCCGCCGATAGTGTTGCGCAGCAGATCCTCCGAGGTGGACTCATCAAGCCATACCCTTGTACCGTCAATCTCCTCCAGGCGCTTCTGTATGAGCGTGTCGATCCCCTCCGGCAGCGGGAACTCATTTCCCCCGCATAACAGGTAAAGGGAGGGGTGATTGCGCAACATAATGATTTGGTCTTCAACGGATCTCAGGAACAGCGAGTCGTCATCAGGGTACTGCCGCCTGACCTCCTGGCTGTCGGCCTTCCTCAGCGTATCGGGCCACCTGCCGTTGCAATCGCCTGTGATCCACAGATCCTGCCACACGAGTATACCGTTCCTGTCGCAGGCATCATAGAATTCAGGCCTCTCGGCGATTGATCCGCCCCAGACCCTGATCATGTTCATGTTCATCTCCGCATGCATCCTGACCTCAGCCTCGTATCGTTC
>CAZVLJ010000210.1:0-1732 GCA_964627825.1 uncultured Rikenella sp.
AATATTCTGATAAAACAATTTATCCACATCCTGGTCGGCTATGTCATCAGGTACAAGCACAAAACTGTCTATATAGCAACTAGCAACAGTATTATTATATGGAGGACTTGGTTCATAATTATGAAAACCAACTGTTAAGTAGCGAAAAAAATCTGCAGCTCTGAATACCAAATCTACCTTGTACCACTCCCCAATAACATCATTTTCAAAATCGCTGACTATTAAAAGGTTCTTTTCGGGAAAAACATTTGTTTCATCAGGCTCATTTTGCCAAAAACCTACTGCAAACTGGAATTCCTGAGCAAAAACCTGGGGCTTCCAAATCCAAAAACTAAGTTTATATTGCCTGCCTTTTTGCAAGCTGGTATTAAGCCGGTTTAGTAGCACGGGATGTGCTGTTCTCACTACACATTGACCTTGGTGCCATGGAAAACCTTTTACCTGGGCAAAGTGGTTGCCACAAATGGTATCGAAATGGCGGTGATAGCTTATGGAACCTTCCAAAGGATGATGTGGTTGTTTGGCAGGCCCATTGAGGATCTTGGGTGAAAAATTACCTATACTTTGCCAACCTTGAATTTCTGGAAAATTGCCAATATAGTTGCAATTATGTATTGGAATACAATGTTTCTCTGACCAACGGCTAAGTATTAACTTGCTATAAATCGAATCCTCAAGTGACCCATTCCTGTAAACAAAAAAACTTTCAAATATCTGCTTTGCATGGCATTCACCCACTTCGTAGTGATAATTATCTATTACTCTTTCGACCCTCAAGGTATCTTTGCCTTCGACCCTAAGTTCGTCCAACTGCACAGTCCTTTCATGCTCAAAGTCGCTTGCCCATGTTGAAATAAGGCGAGAATCGGTATAAATAAGATGTTCCATTATTTCTTCAACTTGCTCAAAGCTCCCGTTGGGTATCAGGTTTTGGTGACGGGGGTAAAGGCAGTCAACCCGCTCAAGTTTGCCGTTCCTGAAGTGCTCAGTAAGAAAAAGTTCGCCTTGGGTGTTGAAAAGCATTCTTTGGCCAACGGCAACCGAATCAACCACCACAAATCTTTCTTTTTTTATGCGCGAGGTAACCACCTCAGAGAGCACATTGTTTACGAATATGGAATCTAAAACCAGCAGGTCTTCTTTTATAATCCCCGGCCTAAAGGTTTCTTTCCTCTCCAAAACAGTTCGTCTGACTTCCCGCGAAGAATGCTGGTTCCATTGGTTTGATGCCCCGGCTCCAATAATTGCGAAAAGGGCAAGAAGAGAGGTGAAAAATTGCCAAAGTTTCATGTAGGTGATTTTTTCAGTCAAATAAAAGTGGTTCGAAGGTATAATTAATAATGACCATTGGTTGCCCGGGACGGGAAGCCAAACGAGGCCATAATCCATACGCACCTTGAGCCGTAGCAGCGAAATATGGGGGTCTTATCGCCTTGAAACTTTTGTAAGTATTATTTTTTAAATTAAGAAAAACAGTATATGGAAGGTTGTTAACCTGAAAACCAAATGAAACCACATTACCATGCTTGGTCAAGCCCTTTAAGAAATCCACTTTGTCGTTTTTCCCCTGCCTTAAAATTGGGTTGTTGTTTAATTCCATAATTTCATCTGTGGTGTGGAGAATAATTCCGGTCATTGAAAAAAGATGTTCTATACCACTATTTGTTACCATGAAAACAACTTTCGAGTAGTCATTATTATAAAGCACAAAGTTTCCGCTTGGCCAAAGGTG
>CAZVLJ010000211.1:0-1721 GCA_964627825.1 uncultured Rikenella sp.
GAACCCGATGAGCCGGTCATTGTCATCAGTGAGAATGAAAGAATGATCATTGAGCCTGATCCGGACAATCCGGTAAAGCCTTCTGCTCCGACCAACCTGATCGGGACGCAGACAGAATCCGGAATCAGGCTGACCTGGACAATGCCTGCCGGTACCGACCCATCGAACACTTCTGGTTACTACATTTACCGTAAAACCACAGGATCTCCGGCCTACAGTCTGACACAAAATGTGTACGGAGCATATAACAGAAGTTATGATGACAATAATGTAGAAGCAAGTCGTTCCTACTCTTATTATGTGGCAGCATACTACCAGGGGCTAACTTCTGATCCATCTAATTACATTTCAATAACAGCCCCAAACTACCCTAAACATCCAACATCATTTGATGCAATTCAACAGACAAGGAATGAGATTGAGTTAAGATGGGAAAACGAGCACACTCAATATATACAGGAAACCAGACTTTCAAAATATATTGTCGGAGTTACTCCTGGATATCAATTTTATAAATCTTTCTCCCCTAATGAACATAACTACATTGACACAGAAGTAATAGCCGGGAAAACGGTTAATTACAAAATAAATCATGTAACCTCCTTTGGGGAATCAAACGCCAAATATGATTTTGTTAAGGTTCCTTATCGTGACATATCCCAACCGTCTCCGGTCTATATTAAACAGATAAAATTTACTGACTGGAAGCTTGAAAGATGGCCGGCAGGCAAGCCTGAATTCTATATTGCAGTTAGTAATGTTGATGCGGGCAAAGAGCCATATACAGTTCAGGAACAAATAGATTGTCAATTTGTAGACAAGACTAATGTGTCCCAGGTCTTTTACGGCAAAGAGGTACTTAAATGGAAACCTGGTTTTTGGTATGATATGCTTACATTCACTGTCCTTGAGTATGATAAGCCTTCCAGTAAATATACTTTTGAAATATCGGTGGCATATAACCAGAAGGACGAGAAAAAACAAGGCCTGCAATCCACTGGTGCATCTGATTTTGAAATTACTTTTGAAGACCATGGGGAAAAATGTGGTAATTCGTACCTGAACTATTATGACCAACCTGAAGGATGGCTGGTATTTCCTAATTATGGCGTTCAAATTCGTGTTAGTGAATCAGATAATTAAACCTAATTAGCCATGTGTAAACAAACAGTCATGCTACTTGCCCTGCTTCTGTCAGGACTCCCTGCGTTCTCCCAAGAGAAATGGTTTGACGAGAGCAATGGTAAACCCGGAGTTGAAATAGGATACTTGCATCTTTATAATAACCTGAATGAAGATAACTATTTCAAATTCAAATATAGAAATGCCACTGATAACGGAGATGCAAGTATCGGAGGCATCAGTCTTAAACTAAATATCCCGACCAAACTCGATTACCTGGATATTACCGTTGGATCAATATTTATGAAAGGCCTGGATTGGTTGGAGTATGGTTATGTAAACCCGCAGTATGCGGATAATCATGATTACATAATCAACGGAGGCGGGATCTATTTTGGTGTCAGCCCCGGAGTTAAAGGCAAAATCCTCAGCCTTACCACAGAGTTTGGAATAGCGTTCTTTTCATTCAAGGAATATGTGAGCATAGTAAACAATGTCACCGACCCGTTCGCAGACGAGCATGATCTGAAAGCATCATACGGCCCGGGAGCAATCAGCTCTGTCGGCCTGGGCATAAGAATCTGGAAACTGGGGATTAA
>CAZVLJ010000212.1:0-1708 GCA_964627825.1 uncultured Rikenella sp.
CGATATTAAGAGGTTCTTTTGGCGGAGCAACGATAGGAAGGTTCACTAACAGGATAGCCAACGGAAAATTCACCCTTGATGGTGTGGAATATGATCTGCCCGTGAACAACAAACCCAATACTCTTCACGGAGGACCCCGCGGCTGGTACGCGAAGGTCTGGAATGCTGAAATGATAAATAACAAGAAAAGGCCTGCCGTAAGGTTCTCTTACGTGAGCCCTGATATGGAAGAAGGATTCCCGGGAACAATCAATATAGAAGTGGTATTCACCTGGACGAACAAGAATGAGATCATTATAGAGTACACTGCATCAACAGATAAGAAAAGTGTTATTAATGTAACCAATCATGCATATTTCAACCTGCATGGTGCAGGTAACGGTAATATTTTTGATCATGAAATGACTCTCAGAGCATCTGCATTTACTCCGCTGAATTCAACAATGATCCCGACCGGCGAAATACGTCCTGTCAAAGGAACCCCCTTCGACTTCACCTCAGCTCAGACTTTCGGGGCCAGAATAGGAGAGACATACGAGGGTTCAGTTTTTTCAGGATATGATCATAATTACGTCCTTGACAATAAAGAGAAAGTTGATGCCGTGGTTTATGATCCTGTCAGCGGCCGGATGCTGGAAATGATGACCGACCAGCCGGCTATGCAGCTCTATACCGGTAACGGACTTATGTATAAAAGACAGGCTGAAACAGGAGATAGACAGTTCAGAATGAGGTCGGGTTTCTGTCTTGAGAGCCAGCATTATCCGGATAGCCCAAATCAGCCCGTATTTCCTTCCACAGTTATTAACCCCGGGAAAAAGTTCAAATCACGAACCATTTACAGGTTCTCTGTAAAGAAATGATAATGCGGGGTTGATTCGCTTGCTGAAATATTCCGGAAGGTAATCCTCAATGTGGAAAATTCAGACATTTTTTCAATGACCATGAATTCGCACCCCGAATTGTGTTAATTTTATCAGCATTTATAATAAAAACTTATCACTGTTATCCGATTAACTTTTCAGATTTGTAATTGACCTCTATAAGTATTTGATTATCAATTGTAATATTTTGGTTTTAAATACTGACCCCCTGCATATTAAAGAATAATTGAAGACCTGGCGGGATTGACCTGCTTCTGGTACTTCTCTTTGTACTTCGTAAAAGCTCATTGACATCCAGCATGCTTATCAGATGTATCCGAACCAATGATGCCACAACTGAGAAGGCCTTCTTTGCCTGTGCGATCTTCTGTGTTACTGTTAATAGAAGCTGGGCTATCAATGTGCACCAGACCTGGGTATAGATGGCATTCTCATTCTCTCCGTAGAAGTAATGTAGCTGGAAGTTCTGCTTCATCTTCTTGAACACTACCTCGATACCCCATCTTTTCTTGTAAAGGAATGCAACCTCTTCAGCCTCCATATCAAAGTTGTTTGTCAGAAAATCATAATAACGGTTCCGCTCATCCTGATAACTGACTTTTCTTAATTCAAGTGTGAGCGTGGTCTTGGTGTCTCTCTTGCCGTCAGCTGTCTCAGGATGGTATTGCAGAGAGATAATCTCATCCCGCAGGACCTTTGCCTGATCTTTTTTGCGATAATGAACCCGTCTGATTTCCTTAACCTCATATACCGCATTCTTTTTCATCCGGGTCACAAAGTATACTTCATTACTGGTCCATTGGGCAAACTGATGGTAATAGTTA
>CAZVLJ010000213.1:0-1702 GCA_964627825.1 uncultured Rikenella sp.
TAATATGGAAGTAACTGACATTCAATATAAAGAATCAGAAATTGGGGTTATTCCTATTGATTGGGAAGTGAAACCACTTGAAGAACTTTGTAGGAAGAAAGGTCTTGTAAGAGGACCGTTTGGTGGGGCATTAAAAAAAGAATTCTTTGTCAGGGACGGAATTAAAGTATATGAGCAACAAAATGCAATTTATAGGGACTTTAGTCTTGGCGACTATTTCATTGATTTAAAAAAATTTGAAGAATTAAGTAGGTTCGAGGTAAAACCAAATGATTTTATTGTTAGTTGTTCAGGCACAATTGGCAGGATTTTCATGATACCAATAAATGCACCAAAGGGTATAATTAATCAAGCCCTACTGAAAATAACTATTGATGAATCTATTGTAAAGAAGCAGTTCTTTTTACATTACTTCGAATGGGATGAATTTCAACTAAAGATAATCGATAGCACACAAGGTGGAGCGATGAAAAATCTTGTCGGCATGGCAATTTTTAGAGATACTAAATTTGCTGTTCCGTCTAAATCCGAACAAACCGCCATTGCCACTGCCCTTTCCGATACCGATGCCCTTATTGAAAATCTTGAAAAACTCATCGCCAAGAAACGAAACATCAAGCAGGGGGTGATGCAGGAGTTGCTGAAACCAGAGAGTAATTGGATTCTAACTTCAGTTGGCGAAGTTGCAACGATTAGGAAGGGAGAGCAATTGAACAAAGACACATTGACTGCACAGGGACAATATCCAGTTATGAATGGTGGTATTCAACCATCAGGATATACTGATAAGTGGAATCAAAACCCCAACACAATCATAATCAGTGAAGGTGGCAACTCTTGTGGTTATGTAAATTTCATCAAGACAAGATTCTGGCAGGGTGGGCATTGTTATTCGGTAGATGCAAAAATTCATAAACACTTCCTGTATCATTTGCTTAAATTTCATGAAAAGGAGATTATGGGATTAAGAGTAGGTTCTGGGTTGCCAAATATTCAACGAAACAGATTAATTGAATTTTCTCTTAGTATCCCCGATAGAGAAAAGCAACATGCAATTGCATTAGTTCTTGATGAAATTAATGAAGTAATTACTGCAATGGAAAACAAATTACAGAAATACAAAATGGTCAAACAAGGCATGATGCAAGCATTATTAACCGGTAAAATACGATTGGCATGAGTCCCGTAGGTGATATAGAACGCATTACTCAGGACAGGGTCATTACCCTGTTCACAAAGCCTGATGGTTTGAATTACACATATCTTGGCAACTGGCATGACCGTCCGGATAACAGCAATATTGACGAGGGTTTGCTCTCGAATTATCTTCAGGAAAATGGTTATACCCAGACTCTGATAAAAAAAGCCATATATGAACTGAAGAAGGTTGCCGGGGTTCAGAACAAAAACCTGTATGGCATCAACAAGGATGTGTATACTATTCTAAGGTATGGGGCAAAGGTCAGGGAAGATGTGGGTGAAAACACTCAGACCGTAAGGTTAATTGATTGGGAAAATCCGCAAAACAATCATTTTGCCATTGCTGAAGAGGTATCCATCAAGGGAGAAAACAGGAAACGTCCTGATATAGTAATCTACGTTAATGGCATTGCTCTGGGAGTATTGGAATTAAAACGGAGTACGGTTTCGGTCTCTGAAGGCATCCGGCAGAATCTCGACAACCAGAAAAGCATGTTTATCA
>CAZVLJ010000214.1:0-1696 GCA_964627825.1 uncultured Rikenella sp.
TCGCGCTATTGTTGGCGGCACCTTCTACCAATACCCTGAAAAGAAGTGCTCCGGCCCGTACGGTGTCATTGCCCTGGTGTATCCTCTGACGAGGTAGTCACCTGATGAGAGCGAATCAGGAAGAGCCAGTACACCGTTACCTGTCCCATTATCCGACAGGCGGATGCGGCATTGTGCCACTGGCATGCCGGAGATGTTCATTATCTCTGCATAACCAGCCATGCTGGATGGGATATTCCTTCTGCCTGAGGTACGGACATACATCGAGAACCACACGTTCTCTCCCGCAATATAAGTGCCGCGGTCAGTAACAATAAATACTGACTCACGCCCGTCAACCATTGGATGGTTCAAAATCTGCTGCAATGTGTCATTATCAGCCAGACCGGCTTTCACTGGCCACGGTGAAGCACCTGCTGACATTGCAGTGCAGAGCGACACCAGCCACAGAAGGAATGGCAGCGTCTTTATCCGGTGCCTACTTCCTGAATCCTTCATCCCAGTAATCAGGTTTAACATTTGAAGCAAAGTAGGAACAGTCAGAGCAGGCAATGTTCGATGTGATCACCCATGTAAATACTCCGGGGAAGGACTCCAGTTCAATTATAGCCCAGACATACAGACCCAGGCCCGGGTAATTAGGATTGGCCGGGATAGTATCTTCAGCACATATCTCAGCATATGTGTCTGATATGATCAATGGCCTTTTAATATATATCCGCTCCGTGCTTACCCCCGAGACACTGAAGTAACCCAGGACGTTTTCGTCCGGGTTACTGGTGCATCTCACGTTTCCGGGCACAGCAGCAGGGATAACATCATAAAGTCCACCCGTGTTCTCTGACACCTTTTTTACATTATCCCAGAACTCATACTCATTAAAGTTGATGGCATACTGGTTGACAAGCATACTGTACCGGTGCTGCATCCTATCGGTGGAGTTGTCAATCACCGCCAGGGTGTAGTCGGTTACCCGGTCCTCAGACAGGGCTTCAGTGTTGGCTATCAATATTGAGTGAGATGCTTCGGAGCTCCAGCAGACTCGCTTTTCGTAACTCAGCATAGTGAATGGCAGCTGAACCTCCCATGTCTCCATGAATGTCCACCTGAAATAACTGTTATTCTTTTCAGGGTCATAAGAGCTGAGTGATATCCTTACCACATCTTCCGTTTTGCCTGACGCATTTACTTCTCTCTCCTGTATTTCCCATTCTACGGTGTCAATATCTGAACCAGGCCGGAGCATGCACGGGTCTGATTCGTACTGTCTGCCGTCATGCTCAATGCGAAGGGTATAAACATACCCCGGGATGCCTGTAAAAAGAGTTGAATCGCTGAGGTAAACTCCCCGCTCTTCCTCAGTAAAAGTCCAGGTATTGCCATGGTCATCAGTCACAGAGACAAGGGCATCGGTTGCCGGCACCACGGCAGCTGTCTCATCAAGGGGTCTGGAGAGGCTCAGCCTGATCTCATAGCGCCTGTTGGCATCGGAAATAAGACCATTGACCGTCAGATACCTTTCCTGTGTTTCTATCTCAGGGGTGAAGCGGCTTATGCATGACATAGCAGCGAGGCCGAGAATTGCAGATATGAGAGGTATAATCTTCATTGCATTGTTCAGAAATCAATTCTGTAAGAGACAGTGGGGATTGTTCGGCCAAAAATTGAGAGGGTATAGCCCTGGATCTTTCCGTTC
>CAZVLJ010000215.1:0-1694 GCA_964627825.1 uncultured Rikenella sp.
TCCCTACCCTTGCTTTTATATAAGACTGATATATTTTATTAAGCATTTAAAATACGTAACTACTCAGGATCAGGCAGGAGTACTTCGGTGCCATCAGTTTGAAAGACATTTAATAAATAATCAATTGTATTTTCGCCATGTTTACGAACTGTAGATATATATCCACGTATCCTGCAGAAGGTCTGTGCACCTCTCATACTACGGAAACAACCCGATACTTTCTGTTTGACTTTATTCATTCTCAGATCCCGCTCCGCAAGGTTGTTATCAAATGGGACCCTGAAATCATACATAAATGCCAACACTTCAGCTTCATATTTACTGAGTCGATCCAACAAATTACGAGCCGGATGTTGCTTCAATTTCCCTCGTTGCCCCTTACGCCTTTGCGATGGCGGCCGGGGAGGGTTCGCCCGGTAACCGGCACCGATCAATCTGCGATAACGGTTTCGGTATTTTTGCAAGGTTGCCCCGGCAAGCTCATTGCGATTTGCCTTTTTAGCGGTATCGACGGTTTTTTTGATCCTGCAAAGCAACTTGATCATGCTTCCGGCCCACGTTTGTTTGTAATGCTCCTTAATAAAAACCAGCTCCCTGAGATGATGGGCATTACAAAGAGCATGGAGACAATCAAAATCAAAATATGATTTCCATCCATCGTGGATAATTCTCCCCAGATATTCAAAGAGCATTCCACCAGCCTTGATCGCTTCGCCTCCCCGCTGTTTATGGCAAAAGTAGTAGGTATACCGATCGTTTCCACTGCCGTGTCCCCAAAAACGTTTGCCGTTCACGTACATTCCGGTTTCATCAAGATGCATCGTAGGGCTTTGGCGAAGAGCATCTTTAATAGCTTCTTCGGTTGTCCCAAGATTGCGATACGCCAACTGCAGCGTGTTGTTAAGCGTTCCTACGCTCAACTGTACGCCGAATACGTCATTGAGCAGTTCAACACAACGTTTCTGTGGCAACAACTGATAGGTGCTCAAATAAGTCTGGAGTGCCCTGATTCTCGCTCCGTATTGAATGGGTGCATCGATACCGATGGGAAAAGGTGCCGTATGAATTCTTCCGCACTGGCATTTAAACCTCTCAGCGCAGTGCTCGGTGTATTCAAGCTCCTGTGGAAGAGGAATATCAGCACTCTGTCGTTTTTCATCATCAAGGCGTTCGCCGTTTCTGATATTAGCACCGCAAGTACACTTTCCAGAGACCGAATAGAAAATGCGTTTATCCGGTTTCTCCACTTGCCGCAGAGTAAATCCTTTGTGCCCAGGCTGACCGCCGCTTTTTCTTTTTCCTTTTTTACGCAGACTTTTCGGTGCAGGACGTTTGAAATCACTCGAAGGCGGCTTACTGCTGTTATGGCTGTTTTTATTGACTATTCCCTTGAGATGGGTGACTTCCTCCTCAAGAGAATTAAGCCGATCAACAAGCATGGTGATCAGGCCTACAACAGCGTCTTCCCCTTGCCGGTAGACTGCTCTAATATCATCTTCGGACATTTGAATAGGCATATAAGGAAATTACTATCAGGGACTAGTGCTTGTCTAGTCTTGTGTGTCAACCTGTTGTGTTCAAAGAAATGGCTACACCAAATGTGGTAGCCTATAGACCTGAGTAGTTACGAAAAAACAATTAATCTTTGATTATTAATTTCATACTGTATCCACTTCAGTGGATTAAGAAAACAC
>CAZVLJ010000216.1:0-1660 GCA_964627825.1 uncultured Rikenella sp.
CTTCCGTTGCCGAACTCACTGATCACCTCAATTATCAGGTCAAGCGACTCCCTGGCGTGAATGATCACCGGCAGGTCATGCTCTTCGGCCAGCTCCAGGTGGCGCCTGAAAGAGACGGTCTGCGCCTTCACGAATGTCTTGTCCCAGTACAGGTCGATCCCCGTTTCGCCGATGCCGTAGTACCTGTGATCACTCAGGGCGGCCTCAACGGCAGCCAGCTCATCACGGAAGCTTTCCTTTACCGAGGTGGGATGGAGGGCCATCATGGGCAGGCAGATGCCGGGATACCGCTCTTCCGCTGCAAGCATGGGTGCGACAGATGATGAGTCTATATTGGGCATCATGATCCGGCCAACCCCGGCAGCCAGTGATCTCTCAACCACCTCGTCGCGGTCGGCATCAAACTCAGGCAGGTATATATGGTTATGGGTGTCAATTATCTGCATGGCACAAATGTATATCATTTCATGTAAAAGGCAGCAGGCAAGAGGCAATAGATCAGTCGGCAGTCGGCAGTCGGCAGTACCAGTCGGCAGTCGGCAGTATCAGTCGGCAGTCGGCAGTCGGTCAAAATAGTTGCTGACTGCCAACTGCATATTGTAGACTTCTTGCTATTGTCCGGAATTTAGTATCTTTAGTGTGTCTCGCTAACATTGCATAACATGTCATCTCTACCGCTTCATTACAAGATTGCTCTTGGCATGATACCCGGCGTGGGGGATATAACCGCCCGCAGGCTCGTGTCATACACCGGCAGCGTGGAAGCTGTCTTCAGGGAATCATTCCGCAACCTTACCCGTATCCCCGGCATAGGGGAGTCGCTTGCCTCTGCCATCGCCAGCCATGATTATCTACCCGCTGCCGAGAGGGAGGCTGAGTTCGTCAGCCGGAACAGTATAAAAGTCTTCTTCTATCTGGACGATGATTACCCTGTGCGCCTCAGTCAGTGCGAGGACTCGCCTGTGACCTTTTACATGCGCGGCAACGCTGATCTTGACACGCCTATGATCCTCAGCATCGTAGGGACACGTCATGCCACACAGCATGGCAGGGAGCTCTGCCAGAGAATAGTGGCGGGACTGGCTGATCACTTTCCCGGGCTGCACATTGTCAGCGGGCTGGCTTACGGTATTGACATAACTGCTCACCGTGCAGCGCTGGCTGCCGGCCTGCCCACAGTGGCTGTCCTGGGTCATGGCCTGAAGACGGTTTATCCCTCTGTGCACGCTGCCACAGCACGGGAGATGCTCGGCAACGGAGGGCTGGTGACCGACTTCACATCGCCGGTTCTTCCCGAACGGAACAACTTCATCAGGCGCAACCGCATCATTGCAGGCATCTCTGACGCCACGCTCATCATTGAGTCAGGTATAAAGGGGGGAGCACTCATCACTGCTGACATTGCCGCCTCTTACAATCGCGACGTAATGGCGGTACCGGGCCGTCCAGGTGATGAGTGGTCAGCCGGCTGCAATGCGCTGATCAGGTGCAACAAGGCAGCCCTGGTTGAGAAGTGCGGCGACATAGAATACATGCTGGGCTGGAAACCGGCCGCCCTGGCGGCACCCAGGCAACCAACGCTCTTCACGGGCATCACCGACAATGAGAGAAAGATCTGTGATGCGCTTAAAAGTGAGGGCGGCCTGACAATAGATATACT
>CAZVLJ010000217.1:0-1647 GCA_964627825.1 uncultured Rikenella sp.
CTTAAGGCGATAACATCTCACCTTCCTCCGTATCCATCCGTCAAGCTCTCTGAAGTTCGATAGCCATGTATTGGATAGTTTGTAGTAATTTGCCCATCCGATAATGGTTATGTTCAACTCCCTGATGACCACTTCCAGCCTGGTGCCCCGGTTCCTGCGGGTAATTTCCCTTATCTTGTCCCTCAGACGGTCCATGGACTTATCTGATGCCCTGATACCGCCTTCAGGCATGATCGTGTACCCAAGGAACTTTACTTCCGAACAATGCCTTACGCCGCTCTTCTCCCGGTTGACTTTCAACTTCAGCTTCTTCTCTATGAAGTCTATCATTGTACTCATCACCCTCTCTCCCGCTTTTCTGCTTCTGACAAAAATATTGCAGTCATCTGCGTAGCGGCAGAACCGGTGGCCCCTTCTCTCCAGCTCTTTATCCAGTTCATCAAGTACAATGTTGGATAAGAGTGGCGAGAGGGGACCTCCCTGAGGAGTCCCGGCAGTGCGTTGCTCTACCAGCCCTTCATGCATCATCCCGGCTTGGAGATATGCCCGGATCAGTCGAAGGAGCCTCTTGTCTCCTACCCCTTTACTGAGCCTCTGCATAAGTCGGTCGTGGTTGATCTTATCGAAGAACTTCTCCAGATCGATATCCACTACCCACTCCCTGCCTTCCTTAACGTAGTCCGCTGCTCGGAGTATCGCCTGGTGCGCACTCCGTCCCGGGCGGAACCCATAGCTGCTCTCACTGAACAAAGGATCGTAATACGGACTCAGCTCCTGTTGGATGGACTGTTGGATCATCCGGTCCCTGACCGTGGGTATGCCAAGTACCCTATTCCCTCCTCCGGGCTTAGGGATCTCTACCATACGTACCGGTTCTACCTTGTACTGCTCTGTGAGCAGTGCCGTCTGCAGAGATCCGATATTCTTGCCCAGCCATACACCCAACTCTTCAACCTCCATACCGTCTGTTCCACTGCTGCCTCCGTTCTCCTTTACTCTCTCATACGCTCTCTTTAAGTTTACATAATCAACAATCCTCTCCATTAAGTTCTCTGTCAGGGTACGCTGTCTCTCCAATACCGAAAGAAATTCAGCTCTGACAAGTGGACCATCTCCGATGCCGCCGGCGGTCCCTCCTGTCAGTTCTTCCCCAAACCTTCCAAATAATTCCATCTGTCGGACTGGGTCGTCTTTCTGCTTCATCTCACTTTTACGCATCTTCGAAGCTTCCCTTCGTTAATAGATTTGGGCCTTCCCGGTTGATTATCTCCGGTAATACGCCCGCTGCTGACTCCTTCACGTATTTCGTCATGCCGTTACCGGCAATCCTATCCGGTCGCCCGGACCTCGTAAAGGCCTCCCGGGGTAAGTAATAATCCCTTCCTGTTGTCCTGCCGGATTTACCCCCACTCACCTCCGAATGACTATCGGGTTCCCCGGTCCATGGGCCAGTTACCCGGTGAGCAAAAGCCTTATATCCGATTCCTGTTCGTCAAAACAACATTACGCCTTAAGCTTCCTTCAGATCCGCAGTCACCCGCGGCACCCTTGCTCTCGGCTTTGAGATTCCGGTCATTACGGCTCTCTGGGGACTCGGTCTTACCTCAACCTCACCCTTTGGGTCTATTACATGCCCGGCACACCAAT
>CAZVLJ010000218.1:0-1624 GCA_964627825.1 uncultured Rikenella sp.
TTTTGTAAACTTACACACTGACGGAGAGACCGGTACTCCTGTTTTCAAAAAACCGGTGCAAAGTAAATAAATATTTTCCAAACAGCGATCACTTTATATGCAATCTTTTGAAAATTTGTTATTTTTGCGCTCCCATACAGACAGATTACACAATACATATATAATAATTAAAAGCCGAAGATGAAGACATACTCAACAGACCACCTAAGGAACATTGTTCTGCTGGGAAACTCGGGCTCAGGCAAGACAACCCTCGCGGAAGCAATGCTTTTCAACGGAGGGGTGATTGAGAGACGGGGAACAGTAGAATCAAAGAACACCGTCTCAGACTACAAGCCGATTGAGCAGGAGAACCGCAACTCAATATTTTCAACAGTACTCTATGCTGAGTTCAGGGACAGGAAGATCAATATCCTTGATACTCCGGGGCTGGATGATTTTTCCGGAGGGGTGATCTCTTCAATGTATGCCGCTGACACAGCCATGCTGGTGATCAACGTGCAGAACGGCGTTGAGGTGGGCACCGAGATTCACTTCAGGCATGCCGATAAATTTCAGAAGCCACTCATCATAGTGGTTAACGGACTTGACCATGAGAAAGCCAACTTTGAAAAATCGGTTGAGATGCTGCACGAGCGCTTCGGTAGCAACGTTACACTGGCGCAGTTCCCGGTTAACGAGGGCACGGGTTTCAACACCATTATTGACGTCATCAGCATGAAGATGCTGCGTTACGGCAAGGACGGCGGCAAAGCCGAGGTGCTTGACATACCTGCCGAACACCAGGCCAAAGCTGACGAGCTGCATGCCGCCCTGACCGAGAAGGCAGCTGAGAGCGATGAAGCCCTGATGGAACTCTTTTTTGCCAATGACAAACTCACCGAGGAGGAGATAGGGCGCGGACTGCGCGAAGGCCTGCTCAAAAGAGGCATCTTCCCGGTATTCTGCATCTCCGCCAAAGGAAACACCGGTGTTGACAGACTGCTCGAATTCGTATCCGTCTCCGCTCCCTCACCGTCTGACATGCCGGCAGTGAAAAACTCAAAGGGCACTGAGGTCAAATGCGATCCTTCCGGCCCGGCTTCAGTATTCGTTTTCAAGACAACCCTTGAAGAACATATAGGTGAGATCAACTACTTCAGGGTTATGTCAGGCAAGGTCAGCGAGAACTTTGACGCGGTCAACACCAGCAACGGAACCAAGGAGCGCCTCTCACAGATCTTCGCCGTTGCCGGCAAGAACCGCAGCCGTGTTCCCGAGATGCATGCAGGTGATATCGGCGGCTTCGTGAAACTGAAAAACACCAAGACAAACCATACGCTCAATGCGCCGGGCAACGACTGGAAATATGAGGATATGATGTTCCCCGCTCCTAAATACCGTGCTGCCATCAAACCGGTGAGTGAGAGCGATGAGGAGAAGCTGGGCGAGGCGCTGAACAGGATGCACCAGGAGGATCCGACCATCCTTGTGGAGTATTCCAAGGAACTCAAACAGATCATCATCCACGGACAGGGCGAATACCATCTCAATATTCTGAAGTGGCACCTTGACAATATATTTAAGATTGATACACAGTATCTTGCTCCCAAGATTCCCTACCGTGAGACTATCACCAGGGCCG
>CAZVLJ010000219.1:0-1590 GCA_964627825.1 uncultured Rikenella sp.
TGAATATCCTGCGCTAATGGAGTATTGAAAAACACGTATTGATAAGGATCAACTAACTACTAAAGGACTTTATTTTTTATGAAAAGGAACGTTATGATGGAAATTCCTAAAATTACCACCATTTCTTTATTGCTGATATGGATAACTGGTGTAACCTATTCTCAAGGATTCTATAAAGATCTTTTTATAGATGGAGGTAATAAGTTGACTTCTATTGGTCATCTTCCTGCTGCCGATTTGTTAGATTTAACAGTTGAATATTACGTCTCATCTCGCTATAAATCCGCTCTTCCTTCTACCTATATGGATTCAATTATTCAAAAGAAATTATTATGTGGTTATCCGGAAGATCTTAATGGTTTATTATTGTACCCTGATGGGGAGCCTAGGTTTAGATTGCTTTATGTAAATGGCGGGAAGGCTGCGAACCATGGGGAGTCACTTGGTGAGTTAGGTAGGGCTAGAATACGTGAATTTGTTAAAAATGGAGGGAGTTATGTGGGGACTTGTGCGGGCGCATTTATTGCGTCTTCAGCAACTGTTAGAGCAGATACAGTTTTTCCCAGGAATAACTATCTAAATATTTGGCCAGGAATCACACGCGGTACTGGACTTTATAATGGACACACAGGCATGGTGGTTGTAAGGGATTCGCCATTAACTAATTACTACTATTTTGGAGATGGTTTTTATATTGATAGTCTTCGCCATAATGGAGGGTGTTATGCTTATGATGATCTTCAATTGCCAGAGCATACTGAAGTGTTAATGAGATATGATTTTAATACAAAAATCAATGGGAAAAGTATAGATAATAAAGTAAGCGCATGGGCCTATAAGAGTAATTTAGAAGCGGGAAGAGTTGTGTTGATTGGCTCTCATCCAGAAACCGTTACCAGTGGTGATCGACTGTACCTTATGGCCGCCATGATGCGTTATGCACTAGATGGGAATGGTGACCCAACTTTAAAAGGGGAACTAATAAATGGCAGCAAACGGACTATGTATAAATCCACTAGGGACAATAATCCGGATTCAACAATGATTGGAGATAAGCAATATCATCATTTTAAAATTGAAATCCCCCCAAACACTAAAGTTCTAGATATAATATTAGAGGGCGATAATTCTTTTGATATCTTCTTATACATTCGAAAAGGTGATTTTGCATTCAAGACGGAGGCGGATTATGTATATTTATCAAAGGGTGTGGATAAAACAATCCATATTGATAATCCAGAAGAGGGAACTTGGTTTGTGGGAGTTGAGTGCAATACAACAGTGGATGTAATAAAGACCTCGTGGGGATACGAATACACAGGGGACCTAGATGTGCTAAACGGAGTACCTTATTCAATTAGAGCGAGTTGGGAGTAGGATAGAAATAGGGATCGGACATTATTTACCTGAAGTTAGTAGATCGAGTCTAAGCTTTGGGTTTGGCCCAAATGCTATAAATCTAAGACTGCCATTACACTGATGTCATTAGCAGAATTGATCTCGATATCTTTACTCCTATTTGCCTGATTACCCAGCCGCTCCGGTCCGGCCTTTCAGCATTGTAGGGTCAGCAGTCATAAATATTGGGTT
>CAZVLJ010000220.1:0-1582 GCA_964627825.1 uncultured Rikenella sp.
ATCTCGAACTCAAGCAAGCGGCCTAAAATCACTTGCGAAACTTAAATAATTAATACTCTTTTGATTAAGCTATCTAAACAGGTATCCAATGCTTAGTCTTACCCCGGCATATTTGGCAACAGAATTTACGGTTGGGAATCTGCCATATTCTCCATGAAGTTTTACTGCGACAGATTTGATTTGGTAATTTATTCCGCAAAATGCTTTGAAATCAAAAGGATACAAGATGTTTGTGCTAAACCCTACTATTGGAGATAGACCTGGACGGTGGTTGTCATAAAAAACCGTGAATGGAATTTGAATCCGTGCTTGGAATTTATTTCCATAGGTATAATCAAAGATTGAATCACCCCATACGTTGGTAAGAAGATATTCCTTATCAAGAATAATGCGTTCAGGATAACGATAATAGCCCAGCCCTATTCCAAAATAGATTGATTCACTGATTTTTGGGATCATTAAGTTTAACATTATATTGCCTGAAGCAAATGATCTTGCCTCAATGTAACTTGTTGTATCCTGAAAGATATAGCTCATGCCTCCTGTAACCTCAAACTCTACTACAGTTTTTACTGTCTTTTCATAGATCGTGCAAGGCTTATCTAAGCAGGTTGCATTGTGATATTCTTTTGCAAACTTGATCAGTGATGAGTTGGAGGGTTTTTGAATGCTCATTGCAGCCTGCTTTATTTGCGGATAATCACTTGTGTAGTATGACAGAAGGTGATTATGTGTTCTGGAGTTGGAAACACGTTTTAACCCATCTTCATCTACGTAGATTTCTGATTTGAACACGAGCTCTCTAAATGGGAGGGTGTCTTTATCAATAAAGTAATGATTACTTAAGTCACGGTCCTGTTGCAAATAGACATTTAATTTACCTTCAATAAGATATTCAAAGAAGTACCGCTGATTTTCAATTTCTTTTGAAACAAAGTATTTGCCATCATCGAAATAGTATCCGTAGATATCATGTGGGCTAAAGCTAATTACAGTGTCTCCAATATTCTTTTGAAAATTACACTTTAATGAGTTCTCATAACCAGAATTATTTTCAATGAACCCAAAGAGTGTATCTTGTTGGGTCAATAAGACAAAACCCTTCTTGTAACCTTCCTGGGAGAAGAGAGTAGAGGTAAGAAGTAGCATAAGCAGAGTAAAAGAAATGTGTTTCATGGTAAAATGTTTAATGATTGAAAATTATAGGTTTATAATGCATGTTTGACATGCAATTGGTTTTAATGAAATAGGAGGGGGAATTATTAATAGCATTTCAATCTACTTGGCAATGGGATAGAAAAATTACATGTTTTTGGCGATCTATTAAATGGCTGCTAACGTTCGGCGGTATGTGGCGTTGGCGTCCCGAGTCCTCGGGACGGTGGCGCGTGTTTTTGCACTCGTGGTGCGATGCAGAATTATGATTTTGTTTGTTTATTCTCGCGTTGGCAAAAACCGTGACACCAGGAGGGAGTCCCCGGCGGGAGCCGGGGCGGGCCGCACCGCCGAACACTCAGCGGTCCTCTTTTGAGATGGTCTGATGAGACTGGACAATCTTTTTATCAAAGTTAATTGGTTATGT
>CAZVLJ010000221.1:0-1567 GCA_964627825.1 uncultured Rikenella sp.
AAACTGACAGGGAATAATTAACTCAATTCATTACTGCGATGCCAAATCCAAAACACAGACACTCCAGTACAAGGAGAGACAAGAGGAGGACACACTACAAAGCTGTTGCTCCAACGGTGGCTGCATGTCCCAATTGCGGCTCGGCCCATCTCTACCACAGGGTATGCCCTGAGTGCGGGTACTACAGAGGCAAGCTTGCTGTCGAGAAGAAGACATCAGCCTGACCGACTTCCCGTTCAAAACCAGTGAACGATGAAAATAGGCCTTGATGTGATGGGGGGCGATTACGCTCCCGATGCTGTCGTTGAGGGTGCCGTTGATGCTCTCGGGCAGCTGTCGTCAGGAGACCGGATTGTGCTTATTGGTGACAATGACCGGATAAGGGGTAGGCTCGCATCGCTTAATGCAGAGCTTTCTCTGTTTGACATTGTGCCCACAACCCAGGTGATAGAGATGTCTGATCACCCGGCAAAGGCCTTTTCGCAGAAGAGGGATTCATCCATTGCTGTGGGATTTGGCATGCTGAAGAACGGACTCATCAACGGGTTTGCGAGCGCGGGAAACACCGGAGCCATGATGGTTGGCGCCACCTATACAGTGAATGTTATTCCGGGGGTGGTACGCCCTGCTCTGGCAGCACTGATACCAAATGTCAACTGCAGATCATCCATTATCCTCGATGTGGGAATCAATCCAGACAGTAAACCTGACGTTCTCCTCCAGTACGGTATGCTCGGGACCGTATACGCCAAGCATGTACTGGGAATAGCCAGTCCTACGGTGGGTCTGCTCAATATCGGGGCAGAGGAGTCAAAGGGGTCATCGGCAGTGAAAGCGGCCTACGAATTGCTGAATGAAAACAGTGACATTCAATTCAGGGGAAATATCGAAGGCCACCATCTCTTCACTGATGAAATGACCGACGTTATCATATGTGACGGATTCGTGGGTAACGTCATTCTGAAGATGGCTGAAAAGATATATGTGGTGGCACATTCGAAAGGCATTGACGACAGCTTTTTCAACAGGCTCAATTTCGAGGTGGTAGGCGGCACACCGGTACTCGGCATAAATGAGAATGTAGTGGTCGGACACGGAATCTCCAACCGGACGGCCATAATGAACATGATATTCCGGACCTTCGATGTGGTGCATGCCGATCTTGCCGGAAAAATCAGGGAAGCATTCGGAGCATGACAAGAATAAGAGCAGCAATTACAGGAATTAACGCATGGACGCCTGAATACCGGCTGACGAACCATGAACTCTCGCAGATGGTTGAGACCAGTGACGAGTGGATCATGCAGCGTGTGGGCATAAAGGAGAGAAGGATACTCAAGGGTGAAGGCAAGGGCACCTCTGACCTGGGCGAACCGGCAGTGAGAGGCCTCCTGGAAAAGACCGGCACAAGCCCGGAGGAGGTTGATCTGCTTATCTGTGCAACCATAACCCCTGACATGGCCTTCCCGGCAACGGCAAATATCATCTCAGACAAGGTGGGGATAAAGAATGCCTTCAGCTTTGATGTAGGAGCAGCCTGCTCCGGGTTCCTCTTTGCCCTTCAGAC
>CAZVLJ010000222.1:0-1556 GCA_964627825.1 uncultured Rikenella sp.
ACCTCACAGAAACTTATCGGCTCCAACAGGGTGGAGACTCTCTCATTCCTGATCTCGGTACGCAATAACAAGAGCAACGCGGTGACCATTAAACTCAGGGACCAGATCCCTCTGTCGCAGAACAGCAATATCACCGTTGAGGCCGTGGAACTTAGCGGCGGAAACCACAACAGGATAACGGGTGAAGTTACCTGGGACCTCAGTGTGGCACCCCGCGAAACCAAAGAGGTGATACTGACCTACAGTGTCAAATACCCAAAAAACCAGAAGGTAATCCTTGAATAACAGGCAGTTGTATCTTTCTGACATATGAGGTTATCAACAGCTGTTGATAACCTCGTTTTTTATGGCCTATTCATCTCTTTTCATGTGTTTTACAATTGTTAATAACTCTGTTGGTTTTGTGTTACTTTCTTAATGGAAGAAATACCCTGAAAAATTTGATGGTGAGCTACCGGCGTATTATATTTGTTCTACCATGTGAGCGATAAAGAGTCGCTCTGAAGCATGAGAGTTCTTTCGAATGGTTTAATTATCACTCTGAATTAACATCAGACTTCAGAGTCTCACGCTGAAGGACTACGGTCCGGAAGTGTCCGTCACGGGTGCAGGCTGAGAAGCCTTCCCATCCTGGCGGTCTGACGGAGCAATTATCAAACGGTGTAACAACCGGGAGACAAGAGCAACACAAATGCAAGGCTGAAAGCTAATAAAGCAGCAAATGTGGCCGTTCAGGGAGAGGGTTATCATGCCACCCAAACCGGCGAGGATAGGATGGAGATGACCCGGGCATGACAGCAGCTGTCCCTTCGGGGAGTGTTGTGCTTCAAGAGTTCATTACTCCGCATCTCAGTATGCGCCCGGAAAGCCGCAAGGCCGGTACGGATAACAGAAGAGATACCGGAATGGTCAGCAGTCAGCCTTCGGGCAGACCCCGACAGACCAGGGAAGGGAGGAGGAAGAGAGATGAACTGACTGAAATAACAGTAGCATGGCGGCAGTGACGGTCATGGCTGTCATTCGCCGGAATGGGAACTATTACGTACAGTATGGTTCCCATTCGTGTTTTATACCCCCCTGGTCCCACCATTATTCCACGGGGAGCCGGTGTGAGACAGACATGCAGGAATTCAACTGCAGCAGTCTGACATACGGGGTCAGGGGCAGGGAGTAACAAAAAAGGGGCTTACCGCCCCCTGATGACTCCCCTCTGAGAGCTCCTTATAAACTGAAGAATATAATCGCGTTCCGAAGTTTGTTCCATTGTGGCAGCAATATACTCCAATGCCTGGCTGCCGTTCATGCCCATATTGTAATAGGCCCTGTAAATCTCATGCAGTTCCCGGATCTTTTCCCTGGCAAAGCCCCTCCTCTCCAGTCCAACGCTGTTGATACCCATGTATGCCAGGGGCTCCCTGTCTGCCTTTATGTAAGGGGGGACGTCCATGCGCACCTTTGCTCCTCCACCCACAAATGCATGGTTGCCTATACGGACGAACTGATGCACCACTGAGCCTCCGCCCAGCGTCACCCAGTCGCCCAGCTCCACCTCCCCC
>CAZVLJ010000223.1:0-1546 GCA_964627825.1 uncultured Rikenella sp.
TCAACAAACGAAAAAAAACAGGAGAGATGACTGCACAGGAATTCACAACTAGCATAATAGATCTGAAGGGCAATCTTCAGAAGTACGCCCTCAGTCTCACCCTTGACCGCGACAACGCGCTTGATCTCGTTCAGGATACATTTTTAAAAGCCATACAGAACCAGGATAAATTTGTGGATGCCACGAATCTGAAGGCCTGGGTCTTCACAATAATGAAAAACACCTTCATCAACAATTACCGTCGTAAGATGAGGGAGAATACAATGATGGACGGAACGCAGGAGCTTTACTATCTCAATACGCCCTCTGACAGGGGGAGCATCTCTCCCGAGTCGGCTTACGCGGGCAATGAGATTGAGAATGCGATAGATGAGTTGAATGACGATTACCGTATGCCTTTCCGCATGCATATTGAAGGCTACAAGTATGAAGAGATAGCCGAAAAGCTGAATCTCAAGCTTGGAACGGTGAAGAGCAGGATCTTCTTTGCCCGTCAGAAGCTGATGAGTGTTCTTAAAGATTACAATGGTTAGGTTAAGTTCCCGTGAGATCCGGGATTATGCCGGGCCTGTCAGGTCCGGCATTTTTTACGGCAGGATTTTTGCCGTTGGTGAGAAAAATGATACTTTTTGCATACCTTTATGGAATGTGGAACGCATGAAACCGGCATGGGAAAAATCATGATAGAAGATTTTGCCAAAAAGTTTCATCCGGGCTCCATTCTGTCGATAAACACATAATTTAAGAACGAATGAAAAAATATCTGTTTATTGCTCTCTTTGCGATAGTACTATCCTCATCTACCCTTGAGGGGCAGGAGAAATATGTTCAATGCCCTGTCACTCATGTTACAGTTTTCAGGCAGGGGGCCCAGCTCTCAGGTACTGCCGGGTTTACGGTACAGCCGGGTACTTATGATTATGTTGCCGGGGGACTCTCTCCCTACATTGATCCCAACAGTATCCAGGTGCGTGGTGAAGGCGATTTCATGGTTATGGGGGTCACCCACAGGAATAACTATCTTGAGAATCCGGCTGAGTCAGCTGACATTAGCAGTCTGAGGGAAAAGATTGAGGTCATTGATATGAAGATAGAGGATGAGAACACGGCCATGGAGGTATTGCTTGAGAAGGAGCGTTTCCTGAAAGCCAACTATGATGTGGTAACCAACAAGTCGACTATCACTCCCGAGCAGCTGAGGGCCCTGATAGATATATACGGCACCAATATGGAGACGGTTAAAAGCTCCATCCTTAAAAAGACAAGGATATTGAAGGATCTAAGGGAGGAAAAGGAGAAGCTGGAGATCATCACCCATAAGACATTGCGGGAGAAGATCCTGGCCTATCTATCCCAGCAGGCCCAGCATCATAACAGCGCATATTTTACCGTCCCTATGGGACGACTGGAATTAGCCGATTACCTGGGAGCCGATCGAAGTGCTTTGTCCAGGGAATTGTCGCGGATGAAAGCCGATGGTCTAATTGATTATAATAAAAGTACATTCATACTTTATAAAACAATTTAATAAAAGCTGGTAAGGTGG
>CAZVLJ010000224.1:0-80 GCA_964627825.1 uncultured Rikenella sp.
CGGCGACGTATATTTTGGAATTTATATTTAACATCTGTTTTACAATTCTTGAAGCTCTACGAGCTTCCTCAAACATCATG
>CAZVLJ010000224.1:180-1481 GCA_964627825.1 uncultured Rikenella sp.
TCCCACTACTGCCTATTGCCTACTGCCTACTGCCTTCAAGATGCCTACGAGCTTCCTCAAACATCATGTCCCACTACTGCCTATTGCCTACTGCCTACTGCCTTCAAGATGCCTACGAGCTTCTTATTCAAAATAATTCGGCGTATAGAAACCTCCTCTTTTAAGATAAACTTCCTTTTTAACCAGTTTAACGTCCCCTTCCATCATATCCGTTATCAGTCCCGCGAGGTCATACCGCGGCTCCCAGCCCAGGCGTGTGCGCGCCTTCGTGGCATCACCAATAAGCAGATCAACCTCGGTGGGACGGAAATATGCCGGGTCAACACCCACAATATCAGCCTCCCTCTTCACCTTCTCCTTCATCCCGCTAAGGAACTCGTCCCCGACCATCGCCACAAACCTCTTCTCGTCAACAGCAACAACGTGTCCCGTCTCCTTCACCCCCTCGCCGCGGAAGACTATCTCCAGCCCTATCTCAGCTGCAGCCTTCCTGATAAAATCGCGTATTGTGGTTGTCACCCCGGTGGCAATCACGTAATCCGACGGCTCATCCTGCTGCAGTATCAGGTACATCGCCCTGACATAATCCTTCGCATGGCCCCAGTCGCGCTTGCCCGAAAGGTTACCCATGTACATCTTCTCCTGCACCCCCATCGCTATGCGACTCAGCGCCCGGGTCACCTTCCTCGTCACAAACGTCTCGCCGCGTATGGGCGACTCATGGTTGAACAGTATCCCGTTGCTGGCGTGCATCCTGTAGGCCTCGCGGTAGTTGACGGTGATCCAGTAGGCGTAGAGCTTGGCCACGCCATACGGCGAACGGGGGTAGAACGGCGTCGTTTCGCGCTGCGGAACTTCCTGCACCAGCCCGTAGAGCTCAGAGGTGGAGGCCTGGTAGATCCTCGACTTCTTCGTCATCCCCAACAGCCGCACCGCCTCCAGCAGTCGAAGTGTGCCTATCCCGTCAGCATTAGCGGTATACTCCGGCGTATCGAAGCTCACCTTCACGTGGCTCATCGCCGCGAGGTTGTATATCTCATCGGGCTGCACCTCCTGCACGATGCGCGTGATGTTCATCGAGTCGGTCATATCACCGTAGTGCAGTATAAAATTGCGCTGCTCCAGGTGCGGATCCTGGTAGATGTGGTCTATCCGTTCGGTGTTGAACATCGATGCACGGCGTTTGATGCCGTGTACCGTGTATCCCTTTTTCAGGAGGTACTCACTGAGGTAGGCGCCATCCTGTCCGGTCACGCCGGTTATAAGTGCTGTTTTTGACATATCGTTATTTCACGTAAAAT
>CAZVLJ010000225.1:0-1481 GCA_964627825.1 uncultured Rikenella sp.
ACAATAAGGACTCACAAGACAATGCCACATGGAAACGCTACAGGGGCGGCAGGGCACAGGAGATCTATATCTATGACCTCGCGAAGGACACTGAGACCAATATAAGCAATTACGGTGGATCAGACCGGTGGCCAATGTGGATCGGGGATAAAGTATACTTCAGTTCTGACCGGGACAGGGTACTGAATATCTGGTCATATGACACCGGGAGCGGGAAGATTGAACAGGTGACAAAACACAGCGAGTATGATGTGAGACACCCTGACTTCGGCAGCAACCATATTGTCTATGAACTTGGTGGTGATATCTGGAAGCTTGACCTGGCATCAGGCAACTCCGCAAAAGTTCCTGTCAGGATACTGAACGACATGGAGGAGAGACGCCCGTTCATGAAAGACGTCAGCGGTGATATCACCCGCGCTGACATCTCTCCCTCGGGTAGCAGGGCCCTGGTAGTTGCACGAGGTGATATATTCACTGTGCCTGCAAAGGAAGGCCCGGTAAGGAACCTCACCGCCTCAACAGGAGCACGTGATAAAGATGCAGTGTGGTCGCCCGACGGTAAATGGATCGCATTCTTTTCTGACGCTTCTGGAGAGTATGAACTCTATGTCATGAAACCTGACGGCAAAGAAAAACCATTGAAACTCACCTCCCTGGGTGCCGGATACCGGCATACGCTTAAATGGTCGCCTGACAGCAGAAGGATCGCATGGACAGACCATACGCTGACACTCTGGTTCATAGACGTTGCCACCAAGACAATAACCAAAGTTGACAAAGAGGAATATGAGAATGTGGATGTTGCACTTGACGTGAAATCAATATTCGACTACTCCTGGTCACCCGACAGCCGCTTCATAGTATACTCAAAAATGAATGAGGCCTTTATGTACCAGTTGTATGTTTACGGCCTTGAAACAAAAAAGATCAATTGCATAAGCTCCGGACTATTCCATGATTTTAATCCACTGTTCACCACTGACGGAGAACATATAATCTTCATTTCGAACCGCCGTTTTGAGCCCACCTATTGTGATCTGGAGTGGGAGATGATCTATCGCGAGATTGCCGGCATCTATGCAGTAACCCTGAAAAAGGAAGGCAAATCACTGGTTCCCTTTAAGAGTGATGAGGAACCTGTCGGTACGGAGACTGCTGTGGCAGGAGGATCATCCGGAGCTGGCGGGACCACCGGCGCTGCTCCGTCAGTGCACATCGACTTTGATGGTATAACAGACCGCGTTGAAGCCCTGCCGATCGCAAAAGGCAATTACCGCAGCCTCGCGGTCAATGAGAGGTCTCTCTTCTGGCTAAACAGCGACGAGGGTAACTTCAACCGTTTTGAGGTTGCCGGACACGGACCAATGAACCTGTTCTCATGGTCGCTTAAATCCGGCAAAGGGTCTCAACTTGTCGAAGGGATTGATGACTACCGGCTCTCTGCTGACGGAAGCACCATCGTGCTCAGGAAGGCCGGC
>CAZVLJ010000226.1:0-1480 GCA_964627825.1 uncultured Rikenella sp.
TGAACTCCGGCAAAGCTGCTTCAAGCTTTTTATCCTGCTTCTTTTTAATTATGAGGAATGTGACTAAACCTCCAATTACAACAACAGCTCCGCCGGCAATCAATAGCATTTCACCATCACTGATCATCCCGGGCAACTCGTCGCTGCGGTCAACCCAACCCGCATACTGATACTGGGCATTTGTCTCCAACACTGAAACAGAGAAGATCAATACCCCAATGGCCAGGCCAATTAAAAACTTCCTTGTTTTCATTTTCATAAGATTTAAATTAAACTGAAAGTGAGTATAACTCTTTTGCTTACTCTGTCCTAAAACTGGTCTCGGAGGCACTTCACCGGCGTAACTATGACAATACGTTCACTCTTCCTTTACGGGCCGGGCCGGGTCATTTTCTGTTGATATTTTTTATTTTTTCATGCTAATTTATTACATAATTCAATAATATGACATAACTTTTCGTCATTATTTAAAATCCTTTGTCTATATTTCATTAAACAATCCCGCGTGATGAGGAGTATCATTATTACCGTGATCTGCATCATATCATGCATGCCGGCAGCAGCCCAGCAAGTAAGCCCGATAACTATTGAGAAGAAGGGCATTGTCAAACATTATCTTCAGAACGGTCAGCGCCTCAACCGTAAAGAGATCAGTAAGGTTCTGTCAGGTTATGAAGGGTCAGCTGATGAATTCAGGAAGTCTTCAAGAAATTCAGGCATTGGTGTCGGTCTCGTTGCCGGAGGCTGTCTGGTGATCGGAGCATCATCACTTATCAGTGCACTGAAGGATGTTGAGACACTGAACAGTGGCAGCCTGGATGTTTCAGGGGCCAACACAGGACCTTTCCTGGCAGGTTGCGGGATGGCACTGGCCGGAATTCCCTTTATGCTCAGAGGTAATTCGCAGTTTATTCGTTCCGTGAATATTTACAATTCCCAGCCCGGTATTGAACGAGGCCCCGTTGCAAGTATTTCTGTTGCCATTTCTCCGGCAGGTGCAGGAGTGAGAGTAGTTTTCTGAAGACTCACTTACAAACTCAGTCCTCCCTGTCAACTCACAGCATCTGCAGTGCAGCAGGGGCCGACTGTTTTCTTTTCTCTAATCCTTAATCAGGCTCTCTTCTCCCGGGTTCTGTTTTTTAGTCTGCCTGTATTGTATGCAATGAGGTCAACAGCATTAAGACGATACAACCAAAATCATCCATAACCTAGCACAAACCTGGCGCAAAAGAAAAACCACTTATATGTTTAGCCATGTAAGTGGTTGATTTTCTAGCAGAGAGAGAGAGAATTACGGCCCGCCTGTCAGCGGGCCGTGATTCTCTTAGGGGGGGCTTAACAACCAAAAATCCTGTCAGGCTGACGCCTGACTACGGGCTTTTTTGTTTTTCGCCTCCTGAGCAAGCTCAGGGGCTTCAAACAAAAAAACCCTGTATAAGCCTGACGGCTTCCACAGGGTTTTTGGTTGTAGCGAGAGAGA
>CAZVLJ010000227.1:0-1477 GCA_964627825.1 uncultured Rikenella sp.
TGGTTAGGTGTCAGTTCCAGTATCCTGTCAACCATCAGGAAGGGGAAGCGGTGAGGGAGCAGCTTCTTTATCTGCTGTATATCCATCACGGCAGGCTTGGTTGTGTCAAGAAGAGGTATTTCCTTCTTGGTAGTCTGTCTCTTGATCTGCTGCCTTATCAGCCGTGCCATCCTGGTATTGGAGTAATGTCCCGGACGTGTTGCCACCACCTTGCCCTTGATTGGTTGCCCTACCAGCGCCAGGTCACCTATCAGGTCAAGCAGCTTGTGCCGTGCAGGCTCATTGGGATACCTTAGTCTGGTATTGTTCAGTACGCCTGCATGATGCTCTGTGATCCCTGGTTTGTTGAACATTTGTGCTATGCGGTCAATCTCCTCCTGCTCCACTTCGCGCTCAAGAATTACAACGGCATTCTCCAGATCGCCTCCCTTTATCAGCCCCATGCGAAAGAGAGGCTCCAGCTCATGAAAGAAAACAAATGTGCGGCTCCCGGCTATCTCCTTCTCAAAATCGTCAATCTGGTCAAGGATGGCATACTGGTTGCCAAGTATTTTCGAATTATAGTCTATGAGTACATGCACGCTGAAATGGTCGTCAGGGTAGACAATGAGGTCAACACCGTGCTCCTCGTCAGAGAAGGTGACCTTCTCCTTAACAATGTAATAGTTGCGTTCCTCCTCAAGTTCAGTGATACCTGCGCTTTTGATGGCATCCACAAACATACGTGAGCTGCCACCCATAATAGGGGCTTCAGGCCCGTCTATATCAATGAGGGCGTTGTCAATACGCATCCCTGCAAAGGCTGCGAGGACATGTTCAATTGTTGCTACCGAAGCTTCACCCTGTACCAGTGTTGTTCCCCTGGAGGTCTCGGTTACATTGTCAGCTATTGCATCAATAACCGGAGAACCCGGAAGGTCAGTGCGTCTGAATTTATAGCCATGGTTTGCGGGTGCCGGCTTAAATGTCACTTTTACATCTATACCTGTATGAAGCCCCTTGCCGTTGAGACTCACTTCCTTAGCCAGCGTCCTCTGCTTATCGCTCATACCAGATCAGTTTTTAATCGTGCAAATTAAGGCAAAATTTTCCGAACGGCATAAAGAAAAACCCTACATCTGTGTGATGTTCAAATCATTTCCTTTAGACCGGAAGATGGAACTATCTGTTTTTTAAAGAATCAACGGTTTTTGTGAGGGCATCCACCCTGCTGCTCAGTTCGGGAAGCTTTCTGATATAGACAACACTCTTGAGGAACTGTTTGCTGTCAGTGGCAGGGTAACCCAGAAGGGTGGTATTCTCTTCACTTATGGTGCTCATGACGCCCGATTGTGCTCCGATTTTACAGCCGTCAGCGATGCTGAGATGGCCTGCCAGGCCCACCTGACCTCCGAACATGCAGTTGCGGCCTACCTTGGTTGATCCGGCCAGTCCGCTCTGAGCCGCAATCACAGTGTTTTCTCCAATCTCCACATTA
>CAZVLJ010000228.1:0-1448 GCA_964627825.1 uncultured Rikenella sp.
TATGAGGTTCATCACAAAGAAGATACATGCGACCCAGCTCTCTGAGGTCTCTTTGAGTCTAGCTCGTATCTGATTCAGTGCGTATCCGTTCTTACCCTGTCCGAACTTGCCTTCTATACGATTTCTTTCAGCAGCCTCTTTCCTGGCTTTTCTTTTCTGGGAGTAACTCTGTTTTTCCTTTGCCGGTCTTCGACCCAATGGTGGTGCCGTAATCCTGATATCCCTTTCTTTCAACCATCTCCTGTTCTCCTGAGTGGCATATATCTTATCAACCTGCACCAGTTCCGGGTAATGACCGTGCAATGCTCTGTATTCTTCTACCTGTTTGATCAAGTCGCCGGCTTCGTGATAGGCGTCCCAGCTAAAGGTAGTTATCCGAGCAAAACCATCATCAAGGCTAACCCCAAGCTTGGACCCAAACTCTATCTGCGAACCAAGCTTCCCTCTTGGAATAGGACGAACATGTGGCTGATAGATACTGACAATGCGGTCCGCGCAACTATGGATGTTGTCAACATACATCTGTTTCTGCTGCTGGTAGGCGGTTTGCATAACCCACAGAAGCCGCTGCTCACGGTGGGTAAACGGGAAACATTCCCCTCTTTCTTCAACCTGATCTAACATACGATCTATGTGCTTAATATCACGCTTCAGGCTCTCCAGCAGCTTACGTGTCATCTTACGGTGAGTGGCTTCAGTCTTCTTCTTTTTCTTTGAGTAATCAAGCCAGTCCTTATCCATTGTACGCCTATAAGTTCTGGGCTTGACGCCCTGACTTCCGGCGTGATGGTATAACTTGTCAATCAGACCTTCACACTTCTTCCTGCTCTCGTTCAATATCCCGTTATCGGTCGGGAAGGTAATATACTGATCGGCTACAGTGGCATCTGACTGAAGCTTCCCTTTGTTCGATGGTTCATCAGAGTCTTCTTTCTTATGCTTCTTATTATGTGAACCGTCCTTCTTGCCTTTAACGGTTCGGATTAAGTCCGCATTCAGAGAATCAAACTCCTTATGTCCAACTCTTTTCCGTATCTCAACAAACAGTGAGGGATCAAATACCGGATCAACTTTGAACTCCTTCAACCCTACAAAATACTGCATATACAAGTTTTCCTGAATGGCCAGTATAACACCCCTGTCATCCAGCTTCTCCAAATGTTTGATTATCAATGCCCCAAGTACTGTGCGCGGAGAAACTCCGGGACGACCTAAATCACTGCTCATCAACGTCATATATATACTGGCGAACTTATCCCAGGGTACAACCCTGGCCAGTTTAACCCAACGGTTTTCGGCGGACAGGTTTGCCCGAAAGGGGGTCTTGAATTCTTCAATTGTCAACTGTTTCTCTGAAATATACCGTACCATAATGCAAGCTTTATGAAGGCAATCTATGTTTTTACTTGCATTTTTGCTAATTCCCAGATCGAAAGTTATTAACTTAT
>CAZVLJ010000229.1:0-1448 GCA_964627825.1 uncultured Rikenella sp.
CCGGAAGAGTTTACATAAAAAGAAGATATGGATGCGATCCTATTTAGTGCTGATACAAAATTAATAAATATCAACGATGCCATAAGGCATTTAACCGTTAATAAAGAGCTATATTGGGAAGTAGGTTTTAGAATCCTCCCGGAGAAATTTCAGTATCCTCTCAATGGGTATATTCATATTTGTGGAAATCAGGTTGAATATGTGGCAACGATCATAAAAATCATACCTTTCTCACGATGTCAATATGAAAATAATGATTTAACTATCAGAATTAAACCGTTTGAATGGATTAGAGATTGGCATGAAAATAACAACAACATCCGTAATTATCACTGGAAATACACTTTAATAATGACACATCTCGAATCGTTTTCGTTCAATACTTATCGCTTTCAAAAATATGATGGAAGCTATGTTCAGAGAGCCCCACAGAACTATATCAGAGTTTTACCACCTTTTAAATAAGTCATTTTGAATCACGAAGCTGTTATCCATACATTCTATAATGTAATTAATTGTGAAGCATGTAATTCTTCGATAGGTTCAATACTCGTAAGGGATAAACTAATTAATCTGCCACAACCAGGATACATAGGTAAGAACTATGAAAAGTTTCGGGTTCTTCTAATTGGCCAAAATCCAGGAGTTTGCCCACCATCAAGGCAGCTAAATGATAGAAAATACATGCAGGCATTATTAAATCTGGCAGTTAAGCCCTCAATACATACCTACAAGAAATTGTATCAGATATTATTAGGTTATATACCTGGATGGTCTGTTAATAGGAAATACTTTCCATTGGAAGAATGTGGCCTCGGACTGGACGATATCGCTTATTGTAATGTAGTAAGATGTCGTACACAAGATAACATAAAACCTTCAAAAACCGTCACAGATAATTGTATTAGGGAGCATCTCTTTAATTTTATTGACTTAGTTGATCCAAAGGTCATAGTATATATCGGTAAATGGGCACATGATCAGGTGTCCCCATTCTTGAAGAGCAGAAAAATACCTATGACATATATGAATAGGGATAGAAGCCTTTCATCAAATGAAAGAGATGCCAACAGGAAGGAAGTAATAAAGATAGTTTTGGATGCAATTAGAGTGAACGGCTTTGCCTCAGTAATGGACGTAACTTAAAAATCCTCATAAACCCACAGTATAAGACTCATATTTAAACAGGTTTCCATCAAAGTGGTGTTCGAAACCTTTTACCTTTTCTATTTTCTCCAAAGCTTTTAGCGATATTCAACTTAATGATCAATTTGATTTTATCGCTGTCAAGAGGATACATTTTATTATTTACAAAAGTCGTTAGCATTAACCACTTTGGGCCGGTCTGTAATTAAACAATATAAGCTAAATGGTAACAGGCATCTATAACCAGTTTGAGGTAGTCAATTAATTAATTCTGGTGGAGTGTGGCTATGGACACCGGTTTT
>CAZVLJ010000230.1:0-1444 GCA_964627825.1 uncultured Rikenella sp.
ACCGTTGTCAATCGTTGGAGAGCTTCAACGGATGGTGTCGCCGATGCCGACAATTTCATTTCCCGCACAACCGTAAGCGATCTTCAGACAGTTTCTGATTATGTTAGAAGTAAGTATGGATATGAGACGGGATCATTTACAAATTTCCCGGCTGATGAAAACAACTACAAAATCCTTGCGCGTTTGGATTGGAATATCACAGACAAACATCGTCTGGCCTTGCGTTATAATTACACAAAAAACCTTTACTGGAATCCGCCAAACGCCTCATCTATGGACGGAGGCACCCGTATGTCAGAGGCAAGAATGTCACAGGCCTCAATGTCATATGCAAACTCGATGTATTCTATGAACAATCTTGTTCATTCATTCTCCTTTGACTTAAACAGCCGATTGTCCGATAACGTATCTAACCAGTTTCTGGCAACATTCTCAAAACTTGACGATGTCCGTGGATCTACTTCCAATGAATTCCCCTTCATCGATATTTTGAAAGACGGGCAAGCCTATCTCTCTTTGGGATATGAACTTTTCACCTGGAACAATGCTGTTCACAACAACGTCTGGAATATCAAAGACGAACTAACGCGCTATTTAGGCAATCATAAAATTGTAGGTGGAATAGCTTACGAATATAAGATGGCAGATAATGCTTATATGCGTAACGGTACAGGATACTATCGCTACTCAAGTCTTGACGACTTCTTAAACGAAGGAACACCTGAAATTGTAAACTTAACTTATGGTTATGACGGAGAGAGCAATCCTGCAGCCCGCATAAGAACAAACAAAATCGGAGTTTACGGGCAGGATGACTGGAGCGTAGCTGCAAACTTCATACTTTCGTATGGGCTTCGTATCGATGGGCTTTTCTTCGATAATAAAGATTTGATAACAAACAAAGCTATTCTTGACCTTGATTATTCCGGTCGTCATATCAATACAGGAAAATGGCCTACGGCAAATCTCATAATCTCTCCCCGCGTAGGCTTTGTGTGGGATACATATGGCGATAAGAGCCTCAAAGTGCGTGGAGGTACCGGTCTTTTCGCCGGTAATCTGCCGCTTGTATTCTTCACCAATATGCCTACCAACGGTGGAATGGTACAGTATCAGGCACAGATAAATGCAGCGAACGCAGCAAATAATGATTTCACAATGGATGAATTTGCCGGCGGTCTTGTAACTGATGTCAACGGAAATGCTAATATTGCTGCACTTTATGATAAGTTAACATCATTGGGATATCCTTCAACGATTTCTCCCGAAGACGGGACAGTTCCTTCTGCTGTTAACGGTGTAGATCCGAATTTCAAAATGCCGCAGGTATGGAAAACGTCACTTGCTGTTGATTATGCATTCAAAACATTTTTTCCATTATCTGTAACCGTAGAAGGAATTTACAACAAAACAATCAACGGTGTTTCTATTTCTGACTGGAGTA
>CAZVLJ010000231.1:0-1441 GCA_964627825.1 uncultured Rikenella sp.
ATCTGCACCAGGTGCCAGCCGTTTCTCTTGTTCAGTATCTTTACGGGAGTTCCCATAAGAGCCTGTGTTGACAGCTCCGCTGCATGTGAGGGCCTGGTCCTGATATTGCAGGCACTGACGGTTATGAGCCCCCATGGTTTCTGCACCACGGCAGGGTCAGGCAGAACGGTTATGCTGTCAGCATAACTTTCTCCCGATTTTTCCAGCATAGCGATGATGGCATTCTTCGCCTCAGGAAGATCAGTCTCTCCTTTGGCCGTGATAGTTCCGTCATCCGAAACTGACAGCATAACGTCGCAGATCGACTCTGCGCTCTGGGGTACCATCTCAGCCACAATGGAATCAAGCTGCCCCTGCAACACCGCAGGAACCTCCTTTTTCTGGCATCCGGCAATCACAGTGGTACCCAATAACAGGATAAGGTAGTTTGAGAGTTTCATGAAAGTTGTATTACATCTTACAAATCCAAAATTAAATATTTATAAAACTCAAGTCAATAGACAATTGAATTTTATTTAATTTGTGTGACAGATTTTTTTAATAACCTTATCCGGCAAACCGGTAAAAACTAAATAAAGCCATTGGGACAGACAGTTGGGTCTGACTGGTATGGAAAGCTTAAAACACTGATAATAATATGCATATGAACACTCTGGTAAAATCAATTTCAGGTACAGGAATGGCTCTCATCCTGTCAATTGTACTGACCGGGCCTGTAGGCGGGCAGTGTGTTGAGACCGGTCTGGAGACCCTGGTCAGGAATAATTTTGACATTTTGAAGGGAAAAAGAGTGGGTTTGGTCACCAATCCTACCGGTGTTGACAGTCATCTCAGGTCAGGTGTTGACATCCTCAATGATGCTTCTGAGGTTAATCTTGTGGCGCTGTACGGCCCCGAACACGGTGTGCGGGGCGAGTTCACTGCCGGGGAACACGTTGATTTCGAAACCGATCCGTCGTCAGGTCTTCCTGTATACAGCCTCTATGGCAAGACGCGCAAGCCCACCCCTGAGATGCTGAAGGATATAGATATATTGGTATATGACATCCAGGATATAGGCTCCAGGTCATACACCTTTATAAGTACACTCGGCCTGTTGATGGAGGCTGCTGCTGAAAACGGTATCCCGGTGGTGGTACTTGACCGGCCCAATCCGCTGGGCGGCATACGCATGGAGGGAGCGGTGACGCGGCCCGGATTCTTCTCCTTTGTGAGCCAGTTTGCCATCCCATATGTCCATGGCATGACCGTGGGCGAGCTAGCCATGTTCCTCAACGGAGAAGGGATGCTGTCCGGCGGCATCAGGTGTGAACTGCACGTGGTCAGGATGAGCGGCTGGAACAGGAGCATGCACTTTGATGACACCGGCCTGCCCTGGGTCCCCTCTTCACCGCAGATACCTCACGGAGATACTCCCCTCTACTACCCGGCCACCGGCATT
>CAZVLJ010000232.1:0-1415 GCA_964627825.1 uncultured Rikenella sp.
CCTGAAATACAATTCCGGTCATATTCCCGGGATTAAGCAGTTCAACCTGATCAGGACCCCAGATGAGCAGATTGTCATTGTTTAAAGATGCCAGGTTTGTTGCTTTGGTCCTGTATCCGGGAGATATTGCGGGATTTCCGGTGTTAATGATCAAGCCTGTATCACAGCTTGTGTTATACCTCTTCCATACTGTGACCCACTTACCGTTATCGCTTACTGTCTGAACATTAAGAGTATGATACCTGTCAGCCAGCATTTTCAGGAAATTTTGTTCCTCCTGGCCGGTATAATCTCTGCCTGCCACTTGCGGCAGGCAGAGAATAAGACAAAATATACAGATCCCCATTTCAATATCCGTTATTCTGTGGTGAAAGATTCTGATTCAGCAACATCTCATTCTGGGGCAGGGGCCAGACTTTCTTATACTCTTCCCAGTTGGGCTTAAGTGCGTTCAATTCATCCAGCCGGTCGAGACGTTTAAGGTCTATAAACCGGTATCCGGACTCCGTGAAAAACTCCCTTCTCTTTTCAGCCAGCAGCTCTGTTATAAACTCTTCTGCCGAAAGGGATGTGAATCCTGTCAGCCCTGCTCTTTGACGGGTAGCGTTAAGATATGGCAGGGCTTCATCAATCCTTCCCTGTCTTGCCAGCGCCTCGGCCATTATAAAGTACACCTCCTCGAGGCGGAAGACAATTGAATATTCGTTGAAGTTGGTCCCTTCCTGATTTTTGTATTTAAAAGGTCTGTGCCATGTGTTCCCGCCGGAGGTTACTTCGGCAATCCACAACTGCCTACGGAGATCCTCCGTGGCAAATGAATTTACAAGGTCTTCTGTTAGAGCATAATTATGAGGAGCAGAACCTGTAAAATAATAGAAATATGATTCAAGGGTTTCGTCACCTGCATTTTCCGGTTTCATCTGCCACAGGATATGGCTTCCAGATTTATGGAACACCTCATTGATATCTGCCTGGAAAACATACAGGGGTGATGATAATATACTATCTGCCATAGTCTCGGCCTGTGTCCAATCACTCTGAAGGAGGTAAATGCGGGCCAGAAGAAGTTGGGCGGTCTTGCGATTAGGGTAGATACGTTCCACGTTCAAGTAATCATCTGATAGCAATCCGGCAGCTTCGGTAACATCAGTTACAAGCTGCTCCAAAACATCCCCGGCTCCTGTTCTCGCTAATGTTCGATTATATTCATAATCAGTACTTGCCGTATAAGGGATGTCTCCGAAAAGCTGCTGTAGGTAGAAGTATAAAAGGGAACGGAGCAGCAATGCTTCTCCCTTGATCCGGTTCTTGTCAGCCTCCTTTAATTTGACGGACATCTCCACACCCCGGATCAGAGAATTAGCATAGTAGATATGACTGTATGCCCTGGACCAGATACCGGCGACAACCTGGTT
>CAZVLJ010000233.1:0-1402 GCA_964627825.1 uncultured Rikenella sp.
ACATACCCTTCATTGCCGGCAATCTCTTCTGCAAACCGTTTTATTGCATCCCCTGCTGGAGCGGCATTATCATGATCCGCCATGATGAACTCGATCTTTATGATCTTCCTCCGGAAATATTCAGAATCCCATGCCGGCTCCCTCCAGACAATCCAAGTCCGGCCAGCCTCATTATCATACAGTGTTACAGATAATTTGCCACTGCTAATTTCAGCTCTCAACGGATCAATAAATGTCTCCCTGCACAGCCTCCCCGGCTCCGTGTCCCTCAGAAAGCTATATGGAGAGTAGTAACTCATTCCGGCCTCTTTCTTTTCAAGCAGCCGGAACAGATCGTCAATGCCTTTCTCCTGATAATGCAAGTCTGCGGTATTCATCATAGTCTGTAATATAGTCCTCGTCTTCATAGGGATGCGACGTCAGAACGATACAAATTGCTCCGGCTGAAAAGTTCAGTTCATGTGCCCAAATGCCCGGAGGTACATGCAACCCGTAGAAAGGACGGTTCAGGTAGAATGTTTTCTTCTCCCTGCCGTCATCCAGCTCGACCTCAAAACTGCCGCTGCCGGCAATCATAAACTGATGACACTCATGATGTGCATGCGCCCCCCTGGACTCACCGGCAGGAATGTCATAGATCCAGAAAGCTCGTGCCACCCTGAACGGCACCTCATCCACTCCGTCTGCAATAGACATGTTGCCGGCCTTGAAGTGAACCTTCGGCAACTCGATGATCCTGCAATCGCTGGTCGTTGCTCTCTTCATGACTGTACCTCCTTCAGAAACAGATCATAATCACGGATATAATCGCCACCATCAAAGTGGGTCGAGGCTAATACTATGGCCAGTGAATTGGTAGAAAAATTCTCCATCCGCCTCCATACCATATTGGGTACGTAAACCGCATCATATGAGCGGTTCAGAGAGAAACGGTACTCTCTCCTGCCATCATGCAGCACCACATCAAAACTGCCCGACAGCGCCGCAATCATCTCCTCGTTCTTCCTGAATGCATGACTGCCCCGGAATTCGCCTCCCGGAACATCATAGATCCAGTAAACCCTGTTGATCATAAACGGCAGGTGCTTTTTCTCTTCAACAAAGGTGAGATTACCCCTGTCATCAAGAATTTTTGGAAGATAAATGAGTCTTGGTTCAGCCATATCTGTACAATTTTCCTTCTCCGGCAGGAGTATCAAAGATCATGATTGTTTAATCCTCCGGTCCGTCAGTCACACAGCGTCTGTGTCTAACGTACTGTATATGTGATCCGTAGGCCATGAGCGGCCTGTGCGGTTGTGCGCGTCTGCACAAATATAAGAAAGAACATCCGTCGGGTCCTGTTAAGAAACTCAGAGGTTATCAACATACCTCTCAACGGCACACTTGATCAAGACACTCA
>CAZVLJ010000234.1:0-1400 GCA_964627825.1 uncultured Rikenella sp.
AATCCCTCTTTCTCCGCAGACCATAGCACTCCTGTTCCGCCCCTGACGGAACAGGTTTTTTATTTTACGGCATACCGAACCGGGCTTGCCCGGGTGAGGGATGACGGAAAATAAAAAGGCACTCATGCACCACAGTGCATGAGTGAGTGCTGTGGTCTCCAGGTTCACCCGCAAGGGATCACGAGTGAATGAAATGAACGAGTAATCCATTCTCCGCCCGGCGCATGCCAGTATTGTCAGCTGCAGGTCCCCATCCCGGTGATCGCCATCCGCCGGCTGACGGAGAGTAATCCCGCATTCTCTGCTATCTTTGCATCAATAACCCAAAAATGATAAAGGAGATATCCCTCACAATCACCGAACCGGCAACACTGATGCCCTTCCTGCTCAGCTCACTTGCCAACAAGAGCCGTGACAATGTCAAATCACTCCTCCGTAACCGGCAGGTGATGGTCAACGGTGAGCCGGTGACACAGTTCAACCATGAGTTGCGGCCGGGAGACAAGATAGTCATCTCACCGGTTCGGCACACCGGCGGGCTGATGGCACGCAACATGCGCCTCGTATATGAAGATGAGCACCTGATAGTCATCGACAAGAATGCCGGGCTACTATCGATGGCCTCGGATAATGAAAAATATCTCACTGCATACAACATACTCAGCACCTACGTCAAGAGTCAGAAGCCCTCGAACAGGATCTTTATTGTGCACCGCCTCGACCGCGACACCTCCGGACTGATGATGTTCGCCCGCAGTGAGAAGGTGCAGAGCCTCATGCAGCGCGACTGGAAGCGGAACATCACAGCACGTACCTATGTGGCACTTGTAGAGGGCAATGTTTCTGAACCGGAGGGTGTCATAAGATCATATATATATGAAAGCAAAGCCCTAATGATGCATTCAACGAATGACCCGAAGAAAGGTGATCTGGCAATAACCCGATGGAAGCTTCTGAAGAGCGGCAGCGAGTATTCCCTGCTCGAGGTGACCCTTGAGACCGGCAAAAAGAACCAGATCAGGCTTCATATGCAGGAGACAGGCCACAGCATCGCGGGAGACAAGAAATATGGGGCATCAATGAGTCCCATCAGCAGACTGGGGCTGCATGCAAGCCTGCTGGCATTCATCCATCCGGTCACAGGGAAAGAGATGTGCTTCAAGTCGAAGATTCCTGCCAAATTCAGGCGGATGGTCTGAGAATCCATCGAATCACTGCCAGACTAGCACTAAGGGCACTGATGACTGAAAACATAGAGTAGAGGAGGCCATAAAAGGATTAGCCCTCTCCCGCCCTTATGAGGCAGACAGAGCCAGCTCTCTTCAAATGATCTGAAGAAATGCTCTCTAGCCTGAATTATTCATAAATAAAGGAGAGAAAGTTCCCTGAAATTGCTGAAG
>CAZVLJ010000235.1:0-1397 GCA_964627825.1 uncultured Rikenella sp.
CACCAGGAGGGAGTCCCCGGCGGGAGCCGGGGCAGGCCGTACCGCCGACCACTTAGCAGTCCTCTTTAGCCAGAAGATTCTCGCGGTACGGAGAGGCAATGACATATACCGACCTGTTATAAACCGTTCTCTTTAAATACATTCTTCAAATAGATGTCAATTTGTTTGTTAGCTAATTCGGTGTCAAGTATAATCCCATTATCGTCTAGAAGAATTAATTTGGGAATTGATTTCACGCCATATATCATAAATGCACTACTATTGAACCCTTTAAGGTCAGATATATTTAACCATAGAAGTGAATCAGATTTAATGGCTGCAGTCCATGCCTCCATGTCTGTATCAGCAGATATTCCAATTATATTCAACCCGGCATCATGGTATTTTTCATATAACATCTTCATCATTGGATGTTTTATTCTACATGGTCCACAGTTTGAGGACCAAAATTCTATCAGAGTGAATTTTCCTAGGTTTTGAGAAATTGAAGCATCTTTCTCTTCTGGAGTCCTTTGGGTAATGTTGACGAATTTCTCTCCTTTTTCTGGGATATCTGGAAGATGAATATATTCTGCCAGCAATTTGCCTTTTGAGCTTATTTTGGAATCTTCAGGTAACAGGTTGAAAATTTGTTTTATATCATTTTTTGAGAACAGATATTCTTCATAATGATAAAAGTCGGGCATAGTTGTTTGATTATAAAGATAGTAAAGGGCTACTTCACCGTCTAAATTGCTTGTGTAAAAATCAATTTTTGCTTCCTTGTAGTTCTTAAGAATGGTTTCAAATGCCTGTGAAATGCTATCAAGTGTCTTAGGGTCTGTCGTTTGACTTTTTAGAATTCTGAGTTGAGAATAGTCTTTGTTATATTTTCTGGTTATTGAATCGTAAATCAAATAAGTATTATGGGATTTTGATCCAGTAACTATTGAATTAGTGAAGTAGTTGTAATCTCCTTCAATCTTAATTTTTGAGTTTTCGAGCCAAATTAGAAGCCTGTCTTTGGCATACTTGGCGCTCTCATTACTTATTACAAATAATCCCGGCTCTTCTAATGTGAATTTCCAATTGAATCTGCCACCATTTACTTCTATATATTGAATCACTTGGGAATTATCTAATTGGGTGATTTTAAGAGTAGTGCCTTCTGGCACATTGACTAACTTTCCTACAATAACTCCATCTTTTAAATCCTTGTTACAGGCTGAAAGAGCAATCAGCATTATTAATAAAAGTGTGGAAAGTTTCATATTTAAGCGATTGATATTGATTTGAAGACAAGGTCTCTAGTTTTGCATTTTATTAAGGTAACGAGTATTTCATTATTCGTGAGAGAATGGTTTATAACGTTCGGCGGTATGTGGCGTTGGCGCAGAGTCGCGGTGGCGCGTGTTTTT
>CAZVLJ010000236.1:0-1379 GCA_964627825.1 uncultured Rikenella sp.
GGGATAGCCGGCAACAATATATATCTCGGAAATGTCACGACGCCTTTGGTGTTAACCTGTATTGATACCTCGCTATCCTCAAAGACAGCATTTAAGGTACATCCTGACAATACAGATCACCAGTTCCGGAATATTCAGATAAGAGTGCAATCCCCTTATTATTATTTATTTGACGGGAATGTACCGGTAATTTACAGAGGGGAAATTGGTGATTCAAATGCATATACAATCAGCCTTGATGACTGTTATTTCACACAACTGCAGGTTATAGATTCAGTGAGTTTTGCTTTCAGGGCCCAGGGCAGCGTTACAGGCTCACAGGTATTGGGCATTCTGAGATTGAACAGCGAACCAAGGGTATCCCTTAATTATGAGTTGCTCGAGAAGCAGGTGGATGGAATGTTTGATACAGACGGTCAGCTGCTCAGGGACGACTCAAATGGTGAACTGGTCTACATCTATGCTTATCGTAATGAGATCCTGGTGATCGACCGGGAACTGAATCTTTTACGCAGACTAAACACAATTGACACCACCTCACGGGCAAAGATTATTGTGCGGTCTCTCTCTGACGGAAGCCATGTATTAGCCGCACCTCCGTTGCAGGTGAACAAGGCATCATATATGCACAATGGTATTTTGTTTAATGAATCTGCGCTGATAGGCAAATATGAATCACGCGAAATGTTGAAACAAGCAGCTGTCATTGATTTGTATCACACAGATAAACAAGAATATCCGGGTAGTTTTTATGTATATCACCGCGGGAAAGATAAGATGTCCCGGATGTTTGTCACGGATACACATTTGTACGTGTTACGTGGCACTGAAATAGTTCGTTACCGTTTTGCGCAACCGGTGGCTGACCATTTCAAAACAGGAGACGCCGAAAACCTGAACAAGAGTAGGCACAATTAAAACAGTTGTAAACATGAAAAAGTTAAGAATTGTTCTTCTGTCGGCCGCTGTTATTCTGATAGGGGCCGGGGCAGCATTTGCAAGCAGGGCATCCGGTAGCTCAGGTAACTCTGAATACCTGGACCCTCAGACAGGTGAGTGTAAATATTCACCTCAACAGTGCTCGGTTATCGGTACCACTTTGTGTACCTGGAATGACGGGACGACAACACACGCCCTGTATCTCAGGGGTACAAACTGTACGCAGCAGGTGTTCAGGCCTTCAAACTAAGCAGATCAGGAGGGTGCCGGGCACCCTCCTTTTATTTCAATCCCTTTGTTATCCAGTCACAATCAGTTTCATCCTTAAGAAAGTAATCAAACCAATCCATGATTCTCGAGGTCAGGTCCTGCTGTGCCTCCGGTTTTTGCAGACCATGCTTCTCCCCATTATAGAAGAGGGCGATCACCGCCTTTCCATT
>CAZVLJ010000237.1:0-1334 GCA_964627825.1 uncultured Rikenella sp.
TCCCAGCCATAGACCTTTAAGGTTGACAATCACTGAATCACCGATATAGAGTCCGCTATTGGCTTCAAAGATAAGCCTGAGACCACCGGTGGCATCTTCTATATATGCCTCCTTGTAGAAGTTGCCATCCTTCTTGTCGCTGGCAGTGATTATGCCCCGCAGCGCCCAGTCGTGTTCAATCTCCACGGGATGACGCTGGGTGTAGTCAGAGATGGCCAGCTGGTCAGCGTAAAGAGCCCTGACCTGCTGAACGGTTACTATCTCCCCGGCAACGAATGGCATTTCCGGAGGAGGTGTTTCATTATTGTCTGTGCATGAGACCGCAAAAAGCATTATGGCAACGACTGCTATCAGTCTGAATAATTTTTCTGATTTCTTCATGATCTGTTCCTCCCTAATCGTTAGTACCTGATGCTTAAGTTAATGAAGTAGTTAAAGCCATTGGCATAGTAGACCCTGGGCTTGAACAGGTCTGGTCTTTCAGGGTCATAGCGGTACTGCTCATATCCTCCGGTGATCAGTGTCTTATTGTTCAGAACATTGCTCAGGTTGGCGCTGAGGTAGATATATAGGTCGTCTATCCTCCATGATTTGCCCACGAAGATGTCAACCAGGAATCCCGGGTCGGTTTTCTGCTGGTAGTCCCAGTAAGGATAGTAACCGCTCTCGTCTTTGGTTCGCGTCACCGGGTTGAAATCCAGGTAGACATTGTCATAATAGCTCCCGGTGACACCTGCCCACCAGAACCGTGATGAGTTGTATTCAACTCCCAGTGCCAGGGCTGTCTGCGGTGTGCCGCTCTGCCGGAAGTACTGAATCCAAACCTCTTCGTTGCTGAGTACCTGGCTGTTGTTGTCCTGGGTGATTGTGATGTCAGGGTTGGTGATCCAGAGGAACTGTCCGAGTGATGCCACGGCGTTGACGGACAGTTCTGATGTGAGGCTGACTTCTGCTCCGGCTTCGATGCCGTAGTTTTCTTTATCGATGCCTGTCATGGCATAGTTTACCAGTGTCCGCCATTCGTCATGATAGAAGCTTGTCACCTCTGTCTGGTTCATGAAGCGTGTGTAGTATGCTGTTAGCCTGCCTGTTATTGCCGGAGAGCGGAGCACGTAGCTCAGATCTCCCGAAAGGATTGTTTCCTCCCGAAGCTCAGGTGTTAGCGAGTTACGGGTGCGAGGCGACAAAAAACTGTTCCTGAATAGGGGAGGATTGGTAGTGACAAGGGTATTGAAGAGTATCATGTGCCGGCCTGTGATGCGATAGTCGCCGCCAGCCTTCACTCCCCATGTTGGGTAATTGAGTCTCTCTGACTCCCCGAAGGAGTTGTCGGG
>CAZVLJ010000238.1:0-1332 GCA_964627825.1 uncultured Rikenella sp.
TCAATGAAAATACCAAATAAGAAAGGTGTCGAGATAATTATCAAGAAGGTTTTCAGATTGCTGTTCCCGCTTGATGAAGACCTGACCCGGAATGATGCTCCGGTTGCAAGTCCGTTTGTCAGGGAGCGACTGGAAGTAATCATATCAGGACTGAAGCCAGGAGACGGTACGACAGTTGATCAATTCATCGGCAGCCTTCCGGAAGTCAGGATACTTCTTCTGAAGGATGCGGAATTCATCCTGGAATCCGATCCTGCTGCAAAGAGCCTCGAAGAGGTTATAGCAATATACCCGGGCTTCTTTGCCATTTACTGTTACAGGATAGCGCATATCCTCAACGATCTTGAAGTTCCGCTGCTCCCGAGAATGATAACCGAGTATGCACATAAGATCACAGGCATAGACATACACCCCGGCGCAGAGATAGGTAATCCGTTCTCAATTGATCACGGGACCGGTATAGTGATAGGAGAAACCACGAAAGTAGGGAACCATGTGAAGATATACCAGGGGGTCACCCTCGGGGCGCTGAGTGTAGACAAGAGCAAAGCCTCAGGCAAGAGACATCCAACAATTGAGGACAATGTCATTTTGTATGCCGGCAGTACAATACTGGGAGGAAATACTGTCGTTGGCAGGAACAGCATAATAGGAGGAAATGTCTGGCTTACAGAGAGTATTGCTCCATTTTCTGTTGTCTACCATAAGAGTGAGATCATTGTCAGAGACCAGAATGATTTCCGGGAGCCAATTAACTTTGTTATCTGATCTGAAACCCGAAATAAAAATGAAAGCAGATTCCATACTTGACCTGATCGGCAACACACCGCATTTAAAGATCAACAGTCTGTTCGGCAGCAACATCTCTGTGTGGATCAAGCTTGAGAAGTTCAATCCCGGAGCCAGCATCAAAGACCGTATAGCCCTGGCTATGGTAAACGATGCCGAAGCACGAGGGGTCCTCACCCCCGGTGGTACAATAATTGAGCCCACATCGGGAAACACCGGTATCGGGCTGGCAATGGTGGCTGCTGTAAAAGGGTACAGGCTCATACTTGTAATGCCTGAGTCGATGTCCGTAGAACGAAGGAAGTTAATGAGTGCCTACGGGGCGGAATTTGATCTTACCCCCAGGGAAAAAGGGATGAAAGGAGCGATTGAGCGTGCCAATCAGCTTAGGGAGCAGTATCCCGGCTCATGGATCCCGATGCAATTCGATAATCCCTCCAATCCGGAGGTACACCGCCAGACAACTGCCATGGAGATCCTGGCCGATTTCCCTGACGGGCTTGATTACCTGGTTGCCGGGGTAGGCACAGGGGGGCATCTTAC
>CAZVLJ010000239.1:0-1306 GCA_964627825.1 uncultured Rikenella sp.
TTCGATTTGCAGACCATTTGGCTCAAAGATTTGTAAATCATATAGTATTGGAGACCTGCTCAGGTGCCGGATTCACAACACTCGCTTTAGCAAAATATGCTAAACATGTTTATAGTATAGAGGTAGACGGATTTCGTTTGGAATTAGCAAAGAAAAATTCACAAATAGCTGGATTAGAGAATAAGATAACATTTATAAATGGCGATGTGACTGACACAAAAATATTGAAATCATTACCAAATATTGATTCAGCTTTTATCGACCCTGACTGGGCGATTGCAGGAGAAGATCATTTTTTCAGATTTTTAAACTCGAACACAAAACCTCCATCCGATAAATTACTTGAATTGGTAAATAATATGACTCCGAATATAACTTTGGTTCAACCACCCGGAATTAACAGGAGAGAATTTGAGAAACTTTTGTTGCATGAGTGTGAATATTTGTATTTAAATAATCAACATGAGTTATATTGCTTGCACTTTGGGGAATTGATAAAAGCAATTGGTGACAGTAAATTTGAAATAATAGATCACTAATGCCCGGTTAAGAATCACATAATGATAGTTGGTCATAAATGTCTATACGGGATTTCCCAACCGATGACAATCAATATATCCTTTATCCATGACATACAGATTGAAACAACGCCAATCAAAAATTGCCAATATCCTAAATTGCGACAACTGAAAATTTGTCTTAATCCCCAGATTAAATCTTAATCATGAGTCTAACAATAAATTTCGACCTTGTAACTGATCTTTGTGACAGTTATGTTAAAGTGAATCTTGATATTCCTATAATAAAATATAAATCGATCCCACTCTATGGGGAAATCGTCCCTTCGCTGTCAGGCACATTACGCAAAACTTAAATTTGGATTAATATGCAATTTGTGTTTTGCGTAAAGAGCCTTCCAGCCCGTCCCTGCCACTCGACGATACAGGCGGCTAAAGCAGAAAACTTTGTTTTACCAAGACAAACACAAAATTTGCCCAGCAGCTAACTCACTGGCAAATGTAATAAGCTATCAAACTCTTGAATACAGATGCAGCAACAACTTAGCTTATTACACTTGCCAGTCAGGTTTCGAATCCAAGTTTTCGGATCTTTATGAAAATATTTAAGGATAAACAGTAGAAAAAACAAAGAGATCTTCGTTAAGATAGATTCCAATAGCATGACAAATCTGTTCTATCAACCGGGACTTAAAAAAAGTTATACATTGACAATTTCTGCAACCATGACAGCTTTAAAATGAGCCCAGCAGCTAACAAGCGGGTATAGGCAATAAGTTTGTCACAAT
>CAZVLJ010000240.1:0-1297 GCA_964627825.1 uncultured Rikenella sp.
GGCTACGGGCAGCAACTGTTAGAGGCAGGTGTTTGCAGGCAGGCTGACCTTGATGGCATTCAGGCTGATGTTAATGCACTGATACTTGAAATGCTGAAACTGGTGGCAAATGACAATTTGTCTCCAAGGATGGACCTTGTAAAACACCCGGAGATGATCGGTGAAATGATGTTTTCTAATGAACCTGTTGTGTGCTTCGGAGATGCTGTTCCGGAAGTTACACATAAACCGGAGGAGAATCCTCGTATTCAGCAGATATCAAAAAAGGAGCGTTTTGCCTTCGACAAAGATGGTAAACCCTTCTCAAAAATGAGACAATATCAGTTGCGTGACGGTATCTTCGAGGCAATCTTTGACCGCTTTTATAAAGATTCCTCGCTGATAGCTTACGGGGAGGAAAATCGCGACTGGGGAGGCGCTTTTGCCGTCTACCGCGGACTGACCGAGGCTCTCCCATATCACAGGCTGTTTAATTCACCTATATCTGAAGGTTCAATAGTCGGTACCGCTATCGGCTATGCCATGTGCGGCGGACGAGTAATACCAGAAATAATGTACTGCGACTTCCTCGGCAGGTCAGGTGATGAAGTGTTCAACCAGCTTCCCAAGTGGCAGGCGATGAGTGGAAACGTTCTGAAGATGCCGGTAGTACTGCGTGTCTCGGTCGGTTCAAAATACGGGGCACAACACTCTCAGGACTGGACCTCGCTGGTGGCACATATACCTGGGCTGAAAGTATGTTTTCCTGCAACACCTTATGATGCTAAAGGCCTCATGAACGCTGCGTTGCAGGGCTCGGATCCTGTTGTATATTTTGAAAGCCAGCGTATTTATGACATTGGTGAACAGTTTCATAAAGGAGGTGTTCCTGAAGGATATTACGAGGTACCCATTGGTGAGCCTGACGTGAAAGAGGAAGGCAACGATATAACAATTCTTACAGTAGGGGCCACCCTGTACCGTGCCCTTGAGGCCGCTAAAATACTTGAAGATCAGTACGGAATGAGCGCTGAGGTCATAGATGCGCGTTCACTGGTGCCTTTCAACTATGAACCGGTTATTGAATCAGTTAAGAAAACAGGCCGTATTATTATAGCAGGTGATGCAAACAGCCGTGGATCATTCCTGAACGACTTTGCCCATAACATAACTGAACTGGCGTTTGACTACCTTGATGCTCCCCCTGTTGTTGTGGGTTCACGAAACTGGATTGTCCCGGCTCATGAGCTTGAGGATGCATTTTTCCCGCAACCGGGGTGGTTTCTTGATGCCATACATGAGAAGATCGTACCGCTGA
>CAZVLJ010000241.1:0-1267 GCA_964627825.1 uncultured Rikenella sp.
AGGTGTAATAGTCAGTACTTGATCTGACAGTAGGGGTATTTTTACTAACCATTTACCGCTTCAGCAAAGTTAGCATCCTCTTCGATTCCTGCAAGGCTGGTATGAACGGATGATAAATCATCCGGCCTTGCAGTCATCTCATCGGACGCATTTTGTTTGCTTACAGCGGATAAATGGTCTTCATTGTTCATTTTCTCATATTGCTGATCCAGCATTTTCTCTTTGGCCAGGTGGATACTATCCAGGAAAGTCTGCATGGGAGTTTTCCCATAGCAGTGTTTCCCGGTATGAGGCCGCTCGTTGTTATACTCATCTACCCACCGGTCCAGATCTTCCTGTATTTGCTCTAAGGAAGTGTAAATCTTCTTTCTGAAGGCAATGGCGTAGAACTCATTCTGGACAGTCCTATGGAAGCGTTCACAGATTCCGTTGGTCTGTGGTGACCTTGCCTTGGTTTTGGTATGATCGATATCCTCAAGGGCAAGGTAGAGCTGATATTCATGATGCTCCCTGGCGCCGCAGTACTCAGTTCCCCTGTCGGTTAATATCCTGAGCAATGGTATCTCATACTTTTCGTAGAACGGGATTACTCTATCGTTCAGGGTATCGGCTGCTACCAAAGCATTCTTTCGATCATAAAGCTTCAGATGGACTGTTTTTGAGTATGTATCGATAAAGGTCTGCTGGTAAATCCTGCCAACACCTTTGATGGATCCGACATAGTAAGTATCCTGTGCGCCCAGATAACCCGGATGATAGGTTTCAATTTCTCCTTTGACTTCCTGTTCCACTTTTTTTCTTTCCAAAGCAGCGATCTGGTTCTCAGTGAGAATAATACCATCTTGAGCAATAATGGTCTCAAGAGCCTTCAAACGTTTTTTAAAAGTCTCCAGGTCATTACGTAACCAGACACTACGAACACCTCCTGGAGAGATGAACAACCCTTTCTTTCTGAGCTCATTAGATACACGAACCTGGCCCAATGAAGGGTTGTCAGTTGCCAGTTTGATGACTGCTTCTTCGATATGTTCTTCAACACGGTTTCTGAGTACCGGCTTCTTCCTGCTTATCTCTTGCAATGCCAGTTCTCCACCAATATCATATAGCTCACGGAATCGGTAAAAGGTATCTCTGCTATAGCCCATTACCTTGCATGCTTTTGATACATTGCCAAGTTCTTCGGCAAGTTTTAATAAACCCAGCTTGCTTTTAATTAATTTTACTTCTGTATTCATTTCTGACAGTTTTTGGGGTTAAACATTTATTT
>CAZVLJ010000242.1:0-1243 GCA_964627825.1 uncultured Rikenella sp.
ATCCTCGTAGAGGATCAGGAATTGTATAAGGCAGACCTTGATAAGAGGATCCTCGTAGAGGATCAGGAATTGTATAAGGCAGACCTTGGTAAGAGGATCCTCGTAGAGGATCAGGAATTGTAAAAAGCAGGAGCTACCTCTTCGGTACGCCGGCGTAGTAGAGGTCAAATCCGCCCTTTCCGCCTGGCCGGTTGGAGGAGAATACCATCAGGTCATTTATATAAGAATCTTCTGTTGATACAACCACAGGACGGTATTCATCATACTCCGTATTGATTTCGCTTCCCATGTTGGCAGGCGCCGACCACTGCTGGCCATCAAAGACAGAGTACCACAGGTCGAACCCGCCAAATCCGCCCTCGCGGTCAGAGGTAAAAACCATGACATTTCCGCTGATGTACGGGCACTTGTCATCGGCACTGCTGCTCAGTAAAGATGACCTTGTGACAGTGACTGTGGCCGACTCGCTGATCAGCTTACCCTCCTCGCCGGTGGCACTGTACAGGTCATAGGAGCCGTCGCGGTCAGACATGAAGTATGCTGTCTCCCTGTTCTGCGAAGCACCCTGATGGAGAGAGAGGTAGCCTTCATTGTGCTCAGTGTTGAGTGGTGCCACGGCGAACGGATCACCCGACGGATTAAAACCGTCATCGGCAAATTCATACCTGCAGCAGAAAATATCAAGATCCCCTTCCGGATCACTGCTGTAAAAGAAACGCCTGTCCTCAGCCTCTTTCCAATAGTAATGGAAGTAAGGAAAGTCATTTGTAAAATATGGCCCCAGCTCGTTATTTTCAGTGTTTACAGCATCAAGCAGCCCGAACTCCTGCAAATCTGTAGTCATTTTAAATTCGCCATCAATCAGATCAAAAACGATATGCCCGTTGTATGCAATGAAGTCGAAATCGTTCCCGGCTGAATTTCTGTTCGTCGAAAAAATAAGGCTGAAAGACATTTCGGTCCAGGATATCTGCAAATTGGAATTATAATCGTCATACGAAGAATTCACAGATGAAAAATTAACCGGAACAGGAGGTATGATACCCTTGTCATAATTCAACCGGTTGCCGCTGCATGAGGTGAACAGAAGCGCTATAATCAAAAAGTAGAGTATCCTTTTCATTTTTGGGCAGTTTTAAGGTTCATGACGAAACCGACATTTACATTGACGTAGCTCATTGGCTGGGTGAAGTTGCCGTCCGGTGCTGTTTCATCAATAAATCCGGATGACATGCCATTCACG
>CAZVLJ010000243.1:0-1234 GCA_964627825.1 uncultured Rikenella sp.
AAGAAATAAGTAAAAGATGTCCGCTGAGGGAAGCTCATTGGAATCTATCGTTGAACCTGAGGGCTTAATCCGGTTCCTTAAACATCCATGCTGGACGGGTAGTATTGTCCATCCTACAGCTGGCAGTTTTATTATTCTTCTCATAGTTTATTTCTTGTTGACAATCCCACTGAGTTTCCTGGCCCAGGTAGTGTCAGCCGCACTGGATTTGTCCAAATCAGCGACTGAACTTGACTGGACACAAAGAGTGATACGAGGCATTCTGCTGGGGCCGCTGGTTGAAGAACTGCTCTTCAGGTTGATCTATGTTTTTACCAGAAGAAATCTGGCTGTAATCATAGGGACTTCGCTGGTTCTGCTGTTGGTGTTCCTTTTCCGTGCAAGCTATGTAAAAGTCGTACTGTTCGCTATTGTTATTCTCTTTGGCAGCATACTGCTTCTCACTTTCGAAAAGAGCAAACAAATATACTATGGTCGTTTCCGATTCTTTTTCTTTCTATTGGCCGGGGCATTTGCCTTGATGCACCTGTTTAATTTTCAGGGAATAACTTTGCTCAGGCTGATGCCGGCGCTATTCATCGTTCTTCCCCAGCTGATCCTGGGAACAATCCTCGGATATGTCAGACTGACTTATGGATTCTTTTATGGTCTCCTCTTTCACTTGATGGTAAATAGTCCGCTCCTTTTACCATAAGTGTGAATATTAACTTTTGTGAGCAAAAAAGACGGATTCTATAAGACGAATCGTATTATTTGGTACTACAATTTCGTAAATTTGGTAAGACTAAGTCACATTTTTTTATGTTCTGTCTCTGATATTAAGTTGAAAGTCCTTTATACCTAAACCTGCTATTATGAAAAAGCTTGAATTGATTCTGATTGCCGGAGCCATAGTGGGACTCCTGCTGGCACTGCTCAATGTTCCGTATCACTCCGTGGCAGTGTCATTATTTTTGGTGGCTCTGGGTACACTTTACCTCTACCTGGGCTTTGCTCTCTTCAATGATATTCCGTTCAGCAAAATCTTTAAATCAGAATCATATCGGGGCATCGGACCATGGAGGATTGCCATAGCTATCGGAACCGGACTGGGACTGTCACAACTCACTGTAGGTTTCATGCTTGCAGTCGGGAATTATCCGATGACCAGATCATTCCTTAGCTTTGGTCTTGTCCTTACAGCGTTGATGCTGCTCCTTGCCCTGATCAGAAACAGGAAGGAGAAACATCAATT
>CAZVLJ010000244.1:0-1232 GCA_964627825.1 uncultured Rikenella sp.
AAGGATGTTTCTTACGAGTTCGGATACGGTCTGTCATACACCACATTTGCATACACCAATTTTGCAATCAGTAAAACCAGCATTACACCAAACGATAAGATTACTGTCAGTGTCGATGTTCACAATACCGGTACTGTTGACGGAGATGAGGTGGTGCAGGTTTATGTGAAAACGCCAGACAGTCCCGCATCCCTTGAAAGACCGATAAAGCGGCTGAAGGGATTTAAAAGGGTGACCATCCCCCGCGGCCAGGTAAAAACAGTTACAATCGATATCAACTGCCAGGACCTTTGGTTCTGGGACACTGAAAAAGGGGAAATTACATTCGACCCGGGCAGGTACATTTTTGAGATAGGAGCATCCTCACGGGACATAAAAGGAGAAGTGGAGGCCCAAATGAGTGGCAGCTACAAACCCGTGCTGACAACGGTTGTGGCCGAGTGCGACAGAGTGGTGTTAAGGCCAGGAGATGTTGTGCAGACAAGCGTTACAGCGAGTATGTCTGACGATAGTTTCTATGACATCACAAAAGCTCAGATCACCTACAAAAGCAATAATCCCGGAGTTGCCAGTGTTGATGAGAAGGGCAGGGTAACAGCAACGGGCGTAGGTGTGGCATCGGTTTTTGCTTATGTCACGATTGACGGGACAACCGTTTCAAACAGCTACCCGGTTAAGGTTATGCCAGACCTGAATCCCAAATCCGTAACAGTCAACAGGAAGAAGATCCCGGGATTCGATAAAGACGTAAAGGCGTACAGTTACCTGCTGAAAAGCAATTCGAAAATTCCCGTAGTGAAAGCTGAGGCTCTGGGCAGCGGAATTTCGGTTGAGATCGAACAGGCCAGGGCAATTCCGGGAACTGCCACTGTGCAATTGATTGATAATATCACCCTTGAAAAGAATGTCTACTACCTGAATTTTGATTCGGAATCGGTAAGCGACGAATTCAACGGCGCCGCTGTTGACACCCGGTGGGAATGGGTTCGCGAAAACAAATCAACCCACAGTCTGTCCGCAAAAACAGGTTCCCTGACAATCACAGCTGAAAGGGGAGGTGTTCTGGAGGCTACGAACAATGCACGAAATATATTGCTTCAAAGTGCAAACAACGACTGGACAATTGAAACCCGGCTGGTTTGTTCCAGGTCTCCATCCCAGCCGGAGAATGCTGGAATCCTGGCTTACCAGGACGACGATAATTTTGTGAAGCTGATGTTCAGGGCTGTGGT
>CAZVLJ010000245.1:0-1207 GCA_964627825.1 uncultured Rikenella sp.
AGTCTCAGTCGCGCGTTACCCGCCGGATCAGCGCCACCCTCACGTACTGAGATCATTATTTCCTTTATGATCTTCGTAAAGATCTTTCCTCTCTTTGCGTCGGCCGCCCCCTTCTTGCGCTTGATGGTTGACCATTTATTGTGACCTGACATATGAATTTATTTTTTGCTTCAGGCAAAAATATACAATTCCTGCAATCTGCAATCAGGGAGGTATCTGCTGACCGCAAGTTGAGGAGCAACGCGACGAAACCCCGCACACAAAGTGTCGGGGCCCTCAGATTGAGGAGCAACGCGACGAAACCCCGCACACAAAGTGTCGGGGCCCTCAGACCTTCAGACATCAGACCTTCAGACATCAGACCTTCAGACCTCAGACCTCAGACCTTCAGACCTTCAGACCTTTTTCCTACCTTTGCCCCGATTATGCCAAAAACATACTACATAGAGACCTATGGCTGCCAGATGAATGTCGCTGACAGCGAGGTTGTTGCATCAGTCCTTGCCGATGCCGGCTATCTTCCCGTCAGGGAGATAACACAAGCCGACATCATCCTCGTTAACACCTGCTCCATCCGCGAGAATGCCGAGCAGCGCGTCTGGGGCCGCCTCGATCTGTTCAGGGCACAAAAAAAGAAACGCCCGCAGGTGATCGTGGGCGTGCTGGGATGTATGGCGGAGCGACTGAAAGGAAAGCTTCTGGAGAGCGACAAGATGGTTGATATGGTTATCGGGCCGGATGCCTATCGCGATCTGCCGATGCTGGTGGAGACCGCTGCCACGGGTCATGCGGCTGTCAACGTGCTCCTCTCCCGCGAGGAGACCTATGCGGACATCGCGCCTGTGCGACTTGAGAGTAACGGCGTCTCGGCATTCATCTCAATCATGCGCGGCTGCAATAATATGTGCGCATACTGCGTGGTGCCATATGTGCGTGGCGCAGAGCGAAGCCGTGATCCGGAGACGATAGTGCGCGAAGCACGGGAGGCTTTTGATCAGGGCTATCGCGAAGTGACCCTCCTGGGACAGAACGTTAACTCCTACTCGTGGGAGTATGGCAGCAGCCCGATCGGTTTCGCGGAACTGCTGGGGATGGTAGCTTCTGTTGACCCGCGATTGCGCCTCCGCTATTCAACCTCTCACCCGAAGGATCTTTCCGATGATGTCCTGGAGGCCATGGCAAAGCATGAGAACATCTGCAGGCACAT
>CAZVLJ010000246.1:0-1188 GCA_964627825.1 uncultured Rikenella sp.
CCGCGACTCTGCGCCAACGCCACATACCGCCGAACGTTAGTAACAATAGCGGCTAAATAAAAAACATCAAAAACCAGATTTCTAATTGTAATTTAGGGGGCCGGCTGAACGTCTCGCTTCAAGCTCCCTCGCCACCACGCCGTAACTTAGACTGTTAGGAACTTAGAGAACATTTAAAACCATTCTAGCACGACTCGCGAATCACCCCAACTCAACTGCACCCCTCCGCTTCATGGGATATGTAGCGGCTGGGCGAGTAGATATAGTAACCTGTTCAACTGCACTCAAGTGAGATCTTTTCTGTCTCTGATTAAGATTAATAAGCCGCTACAGTTCCTAACAGGTCGGTATATTCCATGTGCTTGTCATGGTTTTTGCTAATCCTCCTCGAACAATAAGTGCAAAAACGATAATTTCTGATTACCTAGATAAACAAAAACGGCGGGATAAATAAGAATTCGAAAACAAGTTTTTGCGTGCGCCGTACAGGCAAAAACCACGCCATCCCCTCCCAAATGGTCGGGGCACGCAAACGTAATATACCGCCGAACGTTATGCCCAAGTGCAAAACCACCTATGAAACAGATAATTACATTATTACTTATTTTAATCTCCATTAATTCTGCTTGTCAGATTAATGAGAATAAGGCAAGACTAGAGGTTCTAGATTCTGGTAAAACCGACAGTTTATTTGTGTTTGGGAAATGGTCAAGTGATGGACAAACTCAAACTGAATTAAAGTACTTAGGACAAATAGTTACTGATTCTGGCCAAGTTTATAAAATACTTAACTCAAGCTTTATTTGGGGATTATCGAGAAGAGCTACCAGCAGAATCTTGATTTACACCATAAATAATGAATATGTAGGTAATTATTATTTTAATACAGTATCAGATTTACCAGAAAAAATAGAGAATGGACAACTGGTTTTTACAAATAAGGGTAAAGAAGATTGCGACAAGTCCATTATAACAACTATAGATTTCCGAAAAGGTTACCCTAAAGAGATTCTTATAAAGTGTACCGAAACTGATGTTGAAATTTTCACTTTTTCATCAGACCTATAAATAAAGGCACCAGGGCATAACAGGTCGGTATATGTCATTGGCTTTTCCGCACCGCGAGAATCTTATGGCTAAAGAGGAACGCTAAGTGGTCAGCGGTGCGGCCTGCCCCGGCTCCCGCCG
>CAZVLJ010000247.1:0-1183 GCA_964627825.1 uncultured Rikenella sp.
AAAAACGCAAGACGGTCTGTACCGGTGTTGAGATGTTCCGCAAGATCCTTGACCAGGGTGAAGCAGGTGACAACGTTGGTCTTCTCCTCCGTGGCGTTGACAAGAAGGAGATCAAGAGAGGTCATGTGCTTGCAAAGCCGGGTTCAATAACACCCCATACCAAGTTCAAGGCTGAGGTCTACGTGCTCAAAAAAGAGGAAGGCGGCCGTCATACCCCGTTCCACAACCACTACCGTCCGCAGTTCTATCTCCGTACCCTTGACATTACCGGTGAGATAGCTCTCCCCGAGGGAACAGAGATGGTTATGCCCGGTGACAACGTGACCATAACCGTAGAGCTGATCTACCCGGTTGCTATCAATAAAGGACTCCGCTTCGCTATCCGCGAAGGTGGCCGTACAGTTGGTGCAGGTGCCGTTGTTGAGATCATCGAATAAGAGACCTTATTAAATATATATATAGTACGGTAACCGTGCGTATGCGCGTGCGGTTACCATCAAAATGTACACGGGTGTAGCTCAGTTGGTAGAGCACTGGTCTCCAAAACCAGGTGTCGGGAGTTCGAGCCTCTCCTCCCGTGCAAAATTGAAGTCTTATTATGAAGATAGGGACGTACTTTAAAGAATCATATAACGAACTGATGCACAAGGTGACGTGGCCCACATGGAGCGAGCTCCAGGGAAGCGCCACCCTTGTTCTTATCACCTCGGTAATCCTGGCTCTCGTAATATGGGCTATGGACTTCATGTTTGAAAAGGCCATGGGTGCTGTTTACAGTTTGTTGTATTAAAAAAAGCTAACGGTCACAGATGAGTGAAAACGTAAAGAAGTGGTATGTGCTCAGGGCTATAGGCGGTAAGGAGAAGAAGGTTAAGGAATACCTTGAAACAGAGATCGTCCGCCTTAAGCTTCAGGATTACATCACTCAGGTACTAATACCAACGGAGAAGATCTACCAGATCCGGGCTGGCAAGAAGGTGAGCAAGGAGCGCCCGTTCTTCCCTGGTTATGTGATCGTGGAGGCTGCCATGGTGGGCGAAGTGCCCCACGTACTGCGTAATATCCCGAATGTGCTTGGATTCCTCGGAACGCAGTCTGGTGAACCAACACCCATCAGGAAGGCGGAGATAAACCGCATCCTTGGTAAGGTGGACGAACTGGCAGCCAGTGAAGAGGAGATAAA
>CAZVLJ010000248.1:0-1181 GCA_964627825.1 uncultured Rikenella sp.
GGACTATTATTGCTCAAGCAGATATATAATCTTGGTGATGAGACAGTAATGGAGAGGTATATAGACAGTCCGTATTGTCAGCACTTCTGCGGTGAGATCTACTTTCAATACAAGTACCCGTTTGATCCCAGCGACTTTGTCCACTTCCGCAAGCGTATCGGTGAGGAGGGCATGAAGAAGATCTTCAAGCAGAGCATAGATCTGTTCGGTAAGGAGAAGGTACAGAAAGAGGTAAAAGAGGTCAGGGTTGACACAACGGTACAGGAGAAGAACATCACCTTTCCCACAGACCGGAAGCTAACGGAAAAAGTGATCGATCACTGCAAGCGTATAGCCAGGAAAGAAGGTATCACCCTGAAGCGGACCTATACTTTTGAGATCCGGAAACTAAAGCAACAGCTACGGTTTGCACGGAAGCCAAAGAACATGAGAAAGCACATCAAAGCGCAGAAGAAGCTTCACGGGATAGCCTTCAAGCTCTACCGGGACCTGGTAGGCCAGCTTAATCCGATACCCATGTCATACAAGGAAGAGTTGGATGTTTTATACCGCGTCTTGACTCAGCAGAGAGATGACAAGAACAAGATCTACAGCATCCATGAGCCTGAGGTACTGTGCATATCAAAAGGGAAAGAGCATAAGCAGTATGAATTTGGGAACAAGAGTTCATTCGCCTATACCCGCGGCTCAGGGATAATAGTTGGAGCCATGGCAATAGAAGGGAATGCATACGACGGGCACACATTAAAGCCACAACTTGATCAGGTGAAAGAGCTTACGGGCGGCAGGATCAGAAAAGCGATCGTTGACAAAGGATACCAGGTCAAGGGAGGAATACGGGGAGTTGACATAGTAATGCCGAAGAACCTCAAGCGTGAGAGTTATTACTTGAAGAAGAAGAGAGAGGAGCGTTGCCGGTCAAGAGCCGGCATAGAGGGCCTGATATCACACCTGAAACATGATCACCGAATGCTGAGAAATTATCTCAGTGGCAGCGCCGGAGATCAGATCAACACATTACTGGCAGCTACGGCATACAATATGAAGAAATGGATGAGGCTGAAGAGGGAAGAAATCCTCAGCTTAATTTTACGCTGGATTTTCCAGGCACCAGTTTTGGCTCCGGTGAATATCCTGCGCTAATGGAGTATTGAAAAACACGTATTGATAAGGATCAACTA
>CAZVLJ010000249.1:0-1165 GCA_964627825.1 uncultured Rikenella sp.
GCGCAGAGTCGCGGTGGCGCGTGTTTTTGCACTCGTGGTGCGATGCAGGAATATGCGGTTATTACTTTATTCTCGCGTTGGCAAAAACCGTGACACCAGGAGGGAGTCCCCGGCGGGAGCCGGGGCAGGCCGCACCGCTGACCACTTAACGTTCCTCTTTAGCCAGAAAGTTCTCGCGGTGCGGAAAAGCCAATGACATATACCGACCTGTTATGCGGTCGTGCTTTTATTAATTCAGGCCTTTACAGTATCCAAGATAAAATGGAACAAAGTATTGACTGCTGTCTATTAGCTTCTTATTTATTGTTATTAACTCTTGGCCGTTATTTACAATAGTATCGCCAAATCTATATGGTTTTTTTGATACATAATTCAAATAGAAAGTATCGGCATTTTGAGTATAATTTCCGTAATACCAATTATTTGCAAAAAATACTCCTGTCCAATTTAGTTCAAAGGTTTGATCTTCGCGGAATAAAATGTAAGCTTGGTTTTGAGTGCCTTCAAAACAGGCTCTTAGTACAACGTCACTACTTAGTTTCTCGGAATTCAAACGATATGGACAAAAAAAGAGATAGGAGAAGGTCAACACCACAATAAGTGTTGGTAAACAAATAGTAAAAGAAAACTGCTTTCTATATTTAAAGATATTGATTACCCCTTTTACCAAGAATACTGACATAGCAACAAAAGTAACAGGTATTAAAACCGTTAAAGAAAACTCTATCACACCAGTCGTATATTTTTCAATGTGGTAATAAAATATTATCAGCAATAGGAATATTATACAAGTCAAGGTGACCTTTATTATTTGTCTTTTAATTTGATTTTTATCCATATTGTATTAAGTGTTTATCTCAGCATGCCGCATAACGTTCGGCGGTATGTGGCGTTGGCGCAGACCCGATAGCTATCGGGTCGCGGTGGCGCGTGTTTTTGCACTCGTGGTGCGATGCAGGGATATGATGTTAATTTGTTTATTCTCGCGTTGGCAAAAACCGTGACACCAGAAGGGAGTGCCCCGCGGGAGCGGGGTCAGCGGGCTGGTTTTTGCCCGGCGGCTTTAGCCGCTAAGCCGGGCCCATAAAGCACCAACTGGTTTTTGTGGTACTGATCTGATGGATTAGCGCGCAAAAACCAGCCGCGCCAATGACATATACCGACC
>CAZVLJ010000250.1:0-1147 GCA_964627825.1 uncultured Rikenella sp.
CTTGATCAAGACACTCATAGGTTATCAACATACCACTCAACGGCACACTTGATCAAGACACTCATAGGTTATCAACATACCACTCAACGGCACACTTGATCAGGACACTCAGAGGTTATCAACATACCACTCAACGGCACGCTTCAGCCCCTCGGGAAAAAGCACCTGCGGCTGGTAGCCAAGCAGCCTCACTGCCTTCCCAATACTCGCCATGCTGTGGGGTATGTCGCCGGGTCTGTTCGGACCGTGCTCCGGCTCTACCTTTGATATCGAGATGTCATATACTGAAAGATATCCCCGCAGCATGGTTGTCATCTCATTCAGGTTGACTGAGTCGCCACATGCAACATTATAAACATGGTTCAGGGCAGCAGGATTCTCTGTGGTTGCCGCAAGGTTGTTTGCCAGAACCACATTGTCAATATAGGTAAAGTCGCGCGAGTTGCTGCCGTCGCCGTTGATGACGGGCGACTCATGCTTCATGAACGCCATTGTAAACTTCGGTATCACGGCAGCATAAGGTCCGTTAGGGTCCTGCCTCCGGCCAAAGACGTTGAAATAACGCAGCCCTATTGTCTCCATGCCGTAGAGGCTGCCGAAAACGCGTGCATACTCCTCGTTGACAAGCTTGGTGATGGCGTAGGGCGAAAGAACCTTCCCGGTCCGTTCCTCCACTTTGGGCAGCTCGGGGGAGTCGCCATAGACCGACGAGCTCGAGGCGAAGACAAACCGCTTTATTCCGGCATCACGCGAAGCGATGATCATATTCAGGAATCCGTTGATGTTGACTGCGTTGGTTGTTGCCGGATCGGCGATGCTCCTCGGCACGCTCCCCAGCGCCGCCTGGTGCAACACCACATCCGCTCCCTTCACGGCCTTTTTGCACACCTCCGGCTCGCGGATATCGCCCTCAATCAGTGTGAATCCGGGCCTGCCATGAAGGTCTGTGATATTCTCTTTTTTGCCCGTGGCGAAATTATCCAGGCAGACCACCTCATTGCTGCGCTCCAGGAGGTCGTGACACAGCGATGATCCGATGAACCCGGCCCCGCCGGTCACCAAAACGCGCTTTCCTGTAAGTAGATTCATTTATCTGAAATTTCACAAATGTACTAATATGTCTGAAGGTCCGAAGGTCAAAAGGTCT
>CAZVLJ010000251.1:0-1146 GCA_964627825.1 uncultured Rikenella sp.
CAGCGATGGCATCGATCTCTTCAAAATCATTTTCACATGCATCAATTATATGTCCCAACTGCTCGGCAGTGCCGGTAGCCAGGAAATCTATCGGGTTTGCCACTGATGATCCCGCAAAGAGCTTTTCAAGCAACTTATCTGCTGCCGGTCCAGAAAGATGTGGTATTTCCATCCCGCCTTCGCTGAGGGCATCGGTTAGCATCACAGCGGGACCTCCGGCATGGGTTACTATGGCTATTCTTTTGCCTTTGAGCTGTTTATAGGTAAACAGAGCAGCTACAGTTGCCAGGTCGGTACGGCTGTAGCACCTTACGATCCCCGCCTTGCGTAACAGGGCATCCACTGCCGTATCAGGTGAGGCCATCGCTCCTGTGTGTGATGAGGCCGCACGGGACCCTGCCTCTGAAGAACCCGCTTTTATAGCAGCAATCCTGCACCCTTTTCTGATAAGTGAGGCTGAGTGCCTCAGGAACCGCTGCGGGTCAGCAATGTTTTCAATATAAAGAAGCTTGATCCGTGAGCTGGTCAGCGGATCAAATGTAATATCGAGGTGTTCCAGCACATCCTCCACTCCGGTCTGGGCACTGTTGCCCACCGACCAGACACTGGAGAACGGAAGCCCGCCGGTGATAGCGGTCTCAAGGATGAATACCGCCGTAGCCCCGGAGCCGGATATGAAATCGATTCCTTTAGGTGACAGTCTGGGTATAGGTTCGGTGAAGACACCGTGATAATTATTATTCAGAAAGCCGATGCAGTTAGGGCCAATGAGTGTGCCGCCCGTACTGTTTATGATATCAACTATCTCTTTCTCGAGGGCAGCGCCTTCTTCATCCTCTTCCCCGAATCCGGCAGAGAGAATGATAAATCCTCCCGTTCCCTTCTCTGTTGCCAGAGTCCTTACTATCCCGGGACAATAACGGGCAGCCACGGCCATCACAGCCAGGTCGGTGCGGGGCAGCAGCGATACATCGGCAAAGGCCGTCAGCCCCTGTACAACAGACGCTTTGGGATTAACGACGTGAATTTCGCCGGGGAATCCGCCATCGAGCAGATTCTTTAGCACCTTGCCTCCGGCCTTTGTGATGTCGTCTGATCCGCCAACAACGACTATACTTTTAGGATTCAATAATTTAGCATTGATCA
>CAZVLJ010000252.1:0-1136 GCA_964627825.1 uncultured Rikenella sp.
AATAGATTATTTAAAGGTAATTTATTTTGTTATTTATTGAGTCCGTCATTATCCTCATGTATTGTGTGGTTGAGTGGCTCTTTCTTTCGTAAGACTGTAGTGATCACGCCAATCAACAAAGTCAGTGTTACCCAGATCCAGTAACGTGGCTGTATCATGCTATCCTGCAGATTAAATGTTGGCATGACCGGGATGAAAGCATTGGCAAGACCGTGGGTATATAGTCCCGAAAATGGCCTGTTGCCTGAGATTTTTCGAATCCAGGAAAATATGAAAGAATACCCGGTCATCAGGAGTATGAATCCTCCGAAGTTCATATGGCTTTGAGTCGTACCTGTTATGAACCATGTCGGGATATGCCATAATGCCCAGATGACTCCAAGGATTATATTGGCGTACCATATCCCGAATTTTCTCTCGAGAACAGGAAGAGCATAACCCCGCCATCCGAATTCTTCCTGACCGCCACCAAGAAAGATCATAAACAGTAAAACGGGAATAAAAACCCATATAGAAGGCAGTAACATTGGCAACCGTTTTGCACCAAATAATTCAGGGAAAAACCAGGCAATAAATGTACTGCCGCCAAAGATTATTATTGGAATAACATAACTCTTCCAGCCTAACTTAAAATCCAGAAAGCCTTCCAGGTACTTTTTTGCGGAGCCTTTGCCTTCTCTGTGATGTAAATCGAACAGTGCACCGGCAAGCGGACCGAAAGCTCCAATCATAATAACGGGAACCCTGACCGCTGACAGAAGCTTCTCTGAAATTGGAATTATGGTAAGACTGCACAGGACAAGTGGAGTCCATAGCACCCATGAAAACATAAAAGTGACCAGGAAAAAACGGAGCGGGAACTTTATATTTTTATTCATCGTTCAAGCATATTGGAGAGATTACAATATTATCGAACAGTCCCGATTTTTCGGTTTCCGGTACCTCATAAACCCTGACCGGGATATCGGGCAAAGGCGAAATTAACTGATTCATAAAAATTTAAACAGCCTGGCTTATATCCTTTCCCAGGTTGATTTCATCAACGGATGTTTCGTTGAGCCAAAGTTAATTATTGCATTCCATGAATAGCTCTTTGGCCAGTCATTAAATACCTTGACTGTCCTGAATAACAACCG
>CAZVLJ010000253.1:0-1097 GCA_964627825.1 uncultured Rikenella sp.
CACAGACAATTTATAACACAAATATTGAGTTGGTCAGTAAGCTGATATCAGCCCTGGAGACAACCGGTGTAAAGCCTCATGTGCTGTTCTCATCTTCTACCCAGGAGGAGCGGGATAATGTATTTGGAAAATCCAAGCGTGAGGGAAGAAGACTGCTTGCAGAGTGGGCTGAAAGAAACGGGGGCATATTCACCGGAATGGTAATACCCAATGTTTTCGGCCCGTTTGGGAATCCTTATTACAATTCGGTTGTTGCGACTTTTTCCCACCAGCTTACTCATAATGAACAGCCCAGGGTTGAGGTCGATGCCCAGCTGAAGCTTATCTACATCGGTGACCTGGTGAGAATTATCTATTACCTCATTGAGAACAGAATTGCTGACAATGAATTCAGGATAACACCTACGGACGAAGCCCGTGTAACAGAGATCCTGACCCTTTTGCAGAGTTTCAAGGCAAAATATTCTGAGAAAGGGATTATACCGGACCTTACCGATTCTTTTGAGCGGAATCTTTTCATAACGTTTTTATGTTATATAGATCACGGGAGTTATTTCCCATTCAGGCTGAAATTGAACACTGATGAACGGGGCTCATTTGTTGAAACTGTCAAACTCAACAGCGGTGGGCAGATTTCTTTCTCAACAACGAAGCCTGGTGTTACAAGGGGAAATCACTTCCATACCAGGAAGGCAGAGCGGTTTGCCGTGATCAAGGGTAAGGCACTGATACAGCTTCGGCGGATTGGAACAGATAAGGTAATGTCCTTCGAACTTGACGGGCATGAGCCCTCCTATGTAGACATGCCTGTCTGGCACACTCACAATATTACCAATACAGGCAACGATGATCTTTATACTATCTTCTGGATCAACGAACCTTACGATCCGGCCGATCCGGATACATTTTTTGAACAAGTGTAACTGTTAAGTGCGGGCACCAACTTTCGGGTATCCGCCCAAGAAATATTATGAAAGAATCGAAACTAAAAGTACTTACTGTTGTAGGCACCCGGCCGGAAATAATCCGGCTTTCAAGAGTAATGTCCCTGCTGGATGAGCATGTAAATCATATAATTGCGCATACCGGTCAGAACT
>CAZVLJ010000254.1:0-1095 GCA_964627825.1 uncultured Rikenella sp.
CCCTCCTTCAGCGAGGTTGCATGCCTGAACCCCAGGCTGCGCAGCTTCGATGAATCGAGGAACTTCCTCGGCGTGCCGTCAGGCTTCGAGGTGTCAAACACCAGCTCGCCCCGGAACCCCGTTGTCTCCTTCAGTAACAACGAGAGATCCTTTATTGTTATCTCCTCGCCCGTGCCAATGTTGATATGCGTGTTCCGTATCTCCACCATACCCTCAGGAACCACATCCCGGAACGAAATGTTCTCCATGATATAGACCGTTGCATCAGCCATGTCGCCACTGAACATGAACTCCCTGTACGGCCTCCCCGTCCCCCATACACTGACCTGCACCTCTGCCGGACCTTCAGACCTTCCGACCTTCGGACCTTCCGACCTTCCGACCTTCAGACCTTCAGACCTTTGTATCCCTTGCTGTTCCAACAACTTCATAATCTCTTCCTCCTGTTCGCTGCCGTCAAAACCCTCCACCGGCCTCCTTGCGAGATCTGCCCTGATCCCGGAGAAATCGCCGTTCTCCAGCAGCTTGCCCAGGTGGATCCGGCGCATGAGGGCAGGCATAACGTGACCGCCCGTGATACTGAAGTTATCATGCGGACCGTACAGGTTCGTCGGCATCACCGCAATGAAGTCGGTGCCGTAGCGCAGGTTGTACGCCTCGCACATCTTCAAACCGGCGATCTTCGCAATGGCATAGGGCTCATTGGTGTACTCCAGCGGCGAGGTGAGCAGATGATCCTCACGCATCGGCTGCGGACAGTCGCGCGGGTAAATACAGCTGCTCCCGAGAAAAACAAGCTTCTTCACGCCGTTGAGATACGCGGCATGGATCACATTCGACTGTATCATCAGGTTCTCGTAGATGAATTCAGCCCGAAGTGTATTGTTGGCCATGATGCCTCCCACCTTCGCGGCGCAGAGGATCACAGCCTCGGGTTTCTCGGCGGCGAAGAAGGCTTCGGTGTCCGCCTGGCGGCGAAGGTCGAGCTCGTCAAAGGAACGACCGATAATATTGGTGTATCCCTTCCGTTTCAGGGCCGCGGTGATTGCCGATCCTACCAGTCCCAGGTGGCCGGCGACGTATATTTTGGAATTT
>CAZVLJ010000255.1:0-1078 GCA_964627825.1 uncultured Rikenella sp.
GTTCTCAGGTCTATCAGCTCCACCGAGTATCCTGCCTCTTTCGCCATCACCATTGCCTTCTGCACCTCGCGTATCATGGCGCCGTAAGCGACCACGGTAACATCGGTGCCCTGTGACAGGACCTTGGCTTTGCCGATAGGCACTGAGAATTTTTCTTCACTTACTTCCTGCTTTATTGCGCGGTAGATGCGTTTGGGCTCGAGGAAGAGTACGGGGTCATCACTCTCTATTGCGGAGATGAGAAGTCCCTTTGCATCGTGGGGTGTTGATGGCACTACCACCTTCAGTCCGGGGATATGTGCAAAGATTGCCTCCATGCTCTCCGAGTGATGCTCCAGAGCGTTGATGCCGCCACCGTAAGGGAGGCGTATGACTATTGGCATCTTATAGCGTCCGCGCGACCTGTTATGCATTCGCGTTACATGTGATATTATCTGGTTAAAGGCCGGGTAGATGAACCCGCAGAACTGCATCTCTATCACCGGGCGCAGTCCGGCTGCAGCCATCCCTACCGCCGTACCGGCTATGCCTGACTCGGCCAGGGGGGAGTCAAAGACCCTCTCCACTCCGTGCTTCTTTTGTAACCCTTCCGTTACCCTGAAGACACCGCCCTCGAAACCGACATCCTCTCCGTAAACTACTACGTTTTTGTCTTCGGTCAGTTTGATGTCCAGCGCGTCATTGACGGCATTGACTATATTCATTGCTTTCATTTGCGTGCGTTTTTCCATTGTAAGAATTTCTCATGTTCAATCTGCTGGTCGCGGAGATCCTGCGGCATCTCGGCATAGGTGTATTTGATGGCATCCTCAAGGGGATACTGCACCGTCTCCTCGGTCTCAATGAACTGGCGGTCTATCTCCTTCTCGTATTCATCCACCAGCTTCTTCTCCTGGTCATCTGACCACAGCTTCTTCTTTTCCAGGAAGAGCTTCATTCGGCGCAGCGGGTCCTTCTTGTCCCACTCCTTCTCCTCATCTGTTGTGCGGTACTTGGTGGGATCATCTGATGTTGTATGTGCACCCTTGCGGTAGGTAACGGCCTCTATCAGCACAGCCTGGCTCTCCTTACGGGCATA
>CAZVLJ010000256.1:0-1066 GCA_964627825.1 uncultured Rikenella sp.
CCTTGCGGTAGGTAACGGCCTCTATCAGCACAGCCTGGCTCTCCTTACGGGCATATTCATGCGCATATCTTAAGGCTGCCAGCATGGCGAAGAGGTCATTGCCGTCAACCTTAATCCCTTTTATGCCATACGCCTTTGATTTAATGGCGATATTGACACTTGCGGTCTGCATTTTTACAGGCACCGAGATGGCGTACTGGTTGTTCTGCACCACGAAGATCACAGGCACCTTCCATACTCCGGCGAAGTTGAGAGCCTCATGAAAATCGCCTTCCGATGTTCCGCCGTCGCCCACGAAAGCCATTGCCACCTCATCCTTCTTCTGGTATTTTATGGCATAACCTATTCCAGCTGCATGAACAAGCTGCGATGCTATCGGCACGGAAGAGGGGAGCATATGATTCGCTCCTGCGAACTTAGTACCCTCCTCGAATCCCATGTTGAACATGAAGACATCTTTCATCGTAGCGCCCTTGGCAAGCCAGGCTCCCAGCTCGCGGAAGGCCGGCACCAGCCAGTCTTCGTGCCTCAGCACTGCACCGGCAGCCACACCGATAGCCTCCTGACCGTAGTTGGGAGGGTAGGTATAGACGCGGCCCTGACGCTGGTAGGAGACTATCATGTGGTCAAGCGTCCTGACAAACAGCATATCCTTATATAGTTTAAGCATCTCGTCGTCCGAGAGCTTGGGCATCAGCTCCTTGCTGATCACCTTTCCGTTGTTATCAATCACCTGCAGCATCTTGTCTTCTGCAGGGTCAAACTGGTCGAACATATCTTGTTTTGTTTAACGTTTCTTGCATAAAAGACAAACAAATCCTTAATTTGTTCACCCGGTTTGTTACCTCCTGAGCAGGAGGGTGCTCAGGATGCAGGCAGGATGGAGGCACAGAGCAGTGAGCAGGTCAGCGTTGCCCGTTAACCTGATCAGGCATCACCTGGCAGTGATTTGAAAATGGCAGAAGAATGGAGGTTAATTGTTCAGGCCGGATCTGTAATCAAGTTTCCAGGATATTTCCCCGCCGTCATCGTTCACCATGGTTATCCTTCTTACGGCTCCATTTCT
>CAZVLJ010000257.1:0-1061 GCA_964627825.1 uncultured Rikenella sp.
AGATGCCTGGCTACTTGAAATGCTGGCAGAAAGCGGTCTCTTGATGCACTTGTCGGATTCCTGCGCCTTGGTGTTGCACCCCAACCAAGGGAATGATGGAGCCGGATCATGAAATATATTGCGCGTTCGTTCAAAGATTACATCACAGGTAGGATAGAATCCCAGCTTCCTTCCATGGAATTGGGCGGTAAAATGATCTTTATGGTGGAAAGCATCCCCGAAGATCTGACAATAGCTACTGTAGACCTTATCAGCAGTTCTTTGCATAAATTAGCTGATACCAATATACTGATTAAAATCGCCAGAACACTGACCGATGAATGGTCAGACGAGGGCAGGGACAAGGCTGATAATGCCGGGTGGATAACCTTGCTGGACAATCTAGCTTATTACCGCAATGAGCCTATGCCCCCTGACAAATATAACGTGATCATCCTCTATGGGTCTGATGTGGTCACTGATTCCGCCAGTTTGGCAGATTTCAACCTTTGTAGTTTGAAGTTTGTTTGGGAAACTGGAATGTCTCGTAGTTTTAGTCAGTGGGTTGTCGATAAACTTAGTTCCAACGGCATAGATTTTTACAACAAAGCAGATATGCTGGTATTCGATAACATCCTCTACCCTATCATCGAGCAGGGCAGGGCGGACCTGATATCCCTGAGCAAGTGGCTGGAGCGCTTGGATCTATCATACTGTGACAGCGTTCCGACAGTGTTAGAAGTGGTTTTGACGAAGCTACGGGATTTCCAACTACCCAATTTCACCAGCTTTCCCTATACTAGAAAAAACAAGAAATTCAATCCGTACGTCTATAAGGCTATTGAGTTCTTTAACTACACCATGTTCATTGAGGAAAACCAGAAAAGGAAGGCTGTAAAGGCCATTGATGGGATACTCGAAGCCATCGAGACCGGAGAAGAGGGATGGGAAGACCTGGAAAATGAACAGATTCGAGGCGCGTACAGTAGCGGAATAGAATTCTTGGGCGGGATGAAGAACTACGTCCTGACTGCTGACCAAGAGGAGAAAGAAAAGCTCTTGGAAAGCGATTTCGTCTTCAT
>CAZVLJ010000258.1:0-1058 GCA_964627825.1 uncultured Rikenella sp.
GTCTTACCTCAACCTCACCCTTTGGGTCTATTACATGCCCGGCACACCAATTCTTTATGCTCTACGAGCATCTTGTTGGGTTATAATTTGATCTACTTCTTAAGGCTCTACGAGCCTTTATTGTATTGCTACTGCCAACTGCCGACTGGTACTGCCTAATGCCTACTGCCTACTGCCTACTGCCGACTGCCTACTGCTACTACCTGCTGCCTACTGCCTCAGCTACCTCCATAACAGCTGCCGGCCAGTCATGGTTCATTGGGTTGATGACGACAAGCCGGGCGCCGGTCTCACGCGACAGCGACTCAGCGTTGCGCACATCATACTCCGCCTGAATGAAGATAGTCTTTATTTTCTTATCCCGGGCCAGATCAATCAGTTCTTTCATTCGCGCCGGAGAAGGATTCTTGCCCTCATCCTCGAACGAAACCTGCTCAAACCCGTAATCGCGGCCCATATATGCCAGCGCCGGGTGGTAGATCAGTACTGTTCCCTGAGGATTGGAGGCCAGAGCCTTGCGAAGGAGTGAGTCCGCCTCAGATATTTTCCTCTTCACAGCAACAAGGTTGGCACCGTATTTTACTGCAGAGTCGGGATTGAGCTCAACCAGAAAATCACATATATCCCTGGCTATTATCCCTGCAGCCACCGGCGACATCCAGTAGTGCGGGTCAGCACCCCCATGATCATGGCCATGACCCCTTTTTTCCGCATCGTGATGTTCAGCATCTTCCTCTCCGCCGACCTTCAAACCTTCAGACTTCAGACTGCCTGACTGCAGGACCGTATGACCGCAGGACTGCAAGACTTCCCCCCCTCCGACCTTCAGACCTTCAGACTTCCGACCTTCAGACTTCAAACCTTCAGACTTCAGACTGCCTGACTGCAGGACCGCATGACCGCAGGACTGCAAGACTTCCCCCCCTCCGACCTTCAGACCTTCAGACTTCCGACCTTCAGACTTCAAACCTTCAGACTTCAGACTGCCTGACTGCAGGACCGCATGACCGCAGGACTGCAAGACTTCCCCCCCTCCGACCTTCAGACCTTCAGACTTC
>CAZVLJ010000259.1:0-1052 GCA_964627825.1 uncultured Rikenella sp.
GGGACTTGGATTTTTTTAGAGGAGAACAAAACTATGTCTACAGCAGAAAAACCAAAAAAAGTATTGGCGGAACCATTATACACATCAACCTATGCCACACCAGAAAATAGACAACAATATACTTCGTTATCTGAAACTGATAAACTACAGGCTATAAAAGTTAGATTACAGACTGTTTTAGCGAAAAACGAAAAGTTACTGGAGGAACTCAGTAAAATTGGCGAAAACCGTTAATGGACTTAAACAGGAAATCTTGGAAAATTGGCGAAAACACGGTTCAACAAATATTAACTCTAGTCTACTTAAATATCTGCATTATATCACAAAATTAATAGTTTCTACGGATGAAACATACAATTATGGAGCAGACAAAATAGATTGGTCTACTTTGATGGATAACACTTTAGGTTATCGTGGTAATTTAGCTATTGTAGTAGATAAAATTTCTGAAGTAACTCTCGGAAAATATAACCCAGACTTTGAAGCATTAGCTAAAAAAGCAATACAGCTAGAAAAAGAAATCAAAGATGAAAACGAAGAGATAGAAAAACAAATTGATTTTGAAACTATTGCTTCTGCTGTTATACCAGAAGACATATCTAAATTTGCAGAAGAAAAAGATAGATTCGCCAAAAGAGTTGAAATGCAAAATAAAATATTAACCGTTAAAGTGGATAAACTCAAAAAAGAAAATGATGAATTAACCTCTTTATATAACCGTGAAAAAAACAAATTATCTCAATTAGAACAACAATATAGAGATTTACAAAAATTAACAGAAAAAATCAAACAGGAAAAAACAAGTCTTGAATATGTCACAGTAAAAGTTGTATCTCCAATATATTTTTTTGGTGACGATGGACAAACATACGACTTGAAAAATGGGAATATAACTAAAATTCCAAAGAGAAACGCGGATTTTTATTTTGCCAGTAAACAAGTTATCCCTTATGTGTCACCTAAACCTGTTGAAGTGAATCTCCCTGTTACTTCTGAAGTTGAAGAAGCAAAAAAACTGTGGATTCAATACAGGTCTATGGTAACAATGAATA
>CAZVLJ010000260.1:0-1050 GCA_964627825.1 uncultured Rikenella sp.
GCATTTGTTCCCGGGCTGCTCGCCCATAGGTATGATTACCAGGATACCATATATAAGGCGGTTCGCGACTGGGCATATAAAGCCATTGAATACCTCGAGATGCCTGACGCCACAGGATATGGCACCAAGCTAAGCGACAATGACTATATCTATGGCGGAGACAGGGATAAGTGGATTAAGTTCGCATATGGCGTAATTGTCCGAAATCTTACATCGCTGTCCAATAAGTCAGATTTCACCACTGAATATGCACAGGAGCTGATCTCCGCAGCATCAAAGTCTTTCTTATCATCTGACGATGATGCTACTTTAAAGGTTGCCGGAGGAGGGGCCGCTGCACCCCAGTCAGGATACAACAACTTCTGGGGAACTACCAGGGTCAATCTCTCGCGTTCATACTTCCAGCATGAGTATGCCGTTCAGGTCTTTACCGGGACTGTTCCTGACTATGATGAAGAGACTGGAAACAAGCTTCCGACCCCTGAGGGAAGTGATACTCCCTATGAGCTTGCTGCTAACCAGATTATTTGTGACACCAATGTCATGGTTGCCGGTCATTATGATCCGCGCGTTGCAGTGAAGCTTGCCACAATTGATGATGCCAACTATGAGTATATTGACAAGATTGATTCCATTAAGAGGCGCAACTATTATGGCGGCGGCTTCACCGGCCTTTCCGGATCAATAGGAACAGCACCTTCATTCTATGGAAGAAACGCTGTTTCTTCAACCGCCCTTGACGGTTCAGGACGCTGGCTTTACAGAGACGATGCACCCTATATCCTTATGACATATGCCGAGTTAAGGTTCTGTCTTGCTGAGACATACTGGAAGCTGGGCATGAAACCTGAAGCACTCCAGGCATTCAAGGAGGGTGTGGCTGCTGATCTCGAATTCACTGCCACTTATATCGAGCCGGGATCCAAGGGAGAGGCAGCAGGCGGAGATAAGATAACCACGTCAGTATTTACTGCCGCAGCTGCCGAGTACATTGCCGGACCATATGTCAACGGACTTGACATTAATGATTTCACCCTGTCACACATTATG
>CAZVLJ010000261.1:0-1039 GCA_964627825.1 uncultured Rikenella sp.
AATAGTTCCATATCTGGTATCACTTATTTTTTACAAATATATTCGAAATAACCGAAATAACCGAAATAACCGAAAATAATTTTCTCCGAAATCCGTTCTTCTTTGACCACTTCAGAAGAAGGTCTGGAAAGACGAAACATACATATCTAAATGTTTTAAATAGACATAAATGCTGCTCAAAGTATACTTATTTGGATAATATTTAAATTCCCGTAAAAGATACTTGACCTGTGTAATGCTTATGTGTATCTTTATATGAGAATCAGATTGATACTGATCCCTGGAATTGACGGTGAATTCCTTTCTCAATTTTTTTCTATTAACCAATATCTTTCAAAATGAGCAATCTTGATGAAAATAATCAGAAAATACTGGTTATCCCTGAAGGTACAATTACCCTTCAGGGTTTTACACGGTTTGCTTTTACTGCACAAAAGGAAGGCAGGATCATAACTGACGGTTATTCATTGAATTTTCTTAAATGTACAGCCGAACTGTCGTTCAATGATAAACAGAATTTTTTGCTTCATACAAAGGAATTTATTCCTGATCCTCCAATAATGTATCGGGAAATTACTTTTAATGGTGAAATTACACCCAATGGTCTGTTAAAGTATCCTTGGCCAGAAACCTGGTTTGAATTGGGAGCTGAAGGTATATTACAAGGGAAAAAGGACATACTTGCACAAGTTCGTGGACATACAGGGATGGATCTTTTTGGTGAAGGAATAAATAAAAGTACATTGAATTATATGGGCTATTTTGATGGTAATAAACTGTTTGCACAAACACATATGGTAGGATTACACAAAGTGCCAGGCGAAATGGATATTTTTAAGACACTCGTGGATGGTCCGATAATGATCAACTTTATGATCGACCTTGAGGTCTATAATAAGTCTTGACAAATTTTGATTTGCGTAGCATAAATTAAGTCATCAGGGAAGAATACATCCATTTCATTTTCAAAACCCCCCATTTTCACCCAAATCCTGGCACCAAACTGGCACCAAAAAAAAAGTTACAATTTTTGAGGTTG
>CAZVLJ010000262.1:0-1033 GCA_964627825.1 uncultured Rikenella sp.
GTCTTTTCAAACAGAGTAAGACCCAATGTTTGAGCAAATGTGTACAGCGTTATAGCCAGATCGAGTTTCTTCTTAGCTATTGCAATCAGCAGGTACGTGCAAGTTGCTATCCAGATCTGACATGAAACGGCGTTTTGGCTTGTTCCATAGAAGGCCTTGATATGCAAATGCTGTTTGATCCATTTAAAGAAGAGTTCGATTTTCCAACGTTCCCGGTAGAGCTCTGCAATGGAAAGGGCAGGGAGTTCAAAATCGTTGGTCATAAAGGTGTAGACGGTATTTGTGGCATAGTCTTCGTAAATGACTAGCCGGAATTTTTCGGGATAAGATTTAGCGGATTTATACCCGGTTAATTTCACCATCTGGTCACTTATCAAGCCTGCATCTTTGTCCACTTCTGCCGAGGAAATCACTTCACATTTGAGGTTATCCTTAGCTCTCATAACAAAGAATGCATGAGCCTGATGAAAAAGGGTATACAACCGATGAAAATCAATGTATCCCTTATCCATGACATAATAAGATCCCGGCTCTATAGGCATCACATCCAGCAAGTTGACATCATGAACATTACCTTCGGTGATGTCAATAAACACAGGAATGGATCCTCGCAGATCTAACAAGGTATGCATCTTTACGGCACCCTTTTGATGGTGGAATTTTGCCCAGGGATACAGACTAAGACATAAGTCAATGGTTGTGCTGTCAAATGCATAGACCATATTATCAAGATCAACCCTGAAGTCGTTATCATCAATATAAAGGGGCCTTGCTTGTTTGATCAGGACTTGAGCGAAGTCAGCATAAATGCGCCAGTTTCTTTTCTCATTTGCATCAGCAAGGGTAGATCTGGAAACTGGTTTGCTGAAACCGGAGTGGTACAACTTGCCAGAGAAAGCACTCAGGCAGTTCTCAATATCACGAAGACTTTCCCTGCCGGTGAGTTGGGCAAAACTCATGACAAGAAAATGCTCCCGGCAATCAAATTTTCTCACGCGGTAGTCTCCCTGGTAATGATCAACACACTTCTGAA
>CAZVLJ010000263.1:0-1024 GCA_964627825.1 uncultured Rikenella sp.
TAATCAGGATTCGCCTCGCAGTGTGATGGACATGTAATTTCATTTACCCTTAAAACATAAGACAGATTATCAATATGTATGATCCTGTAGAGGTATATTTGAGAGGGTATTGTCATTCATTCAGCTTATAAAAGAGATTTATAATTGCCAACACTCTAAAGAAGGTTCTGTGTCATTGAAACATTAATGAATCAGGAGCATGCCTATTAACTAAGACAGAGTATATATGTGGGACTATTATTCTTGCTAATACTTGCCAATAATCAGTCTCCATGCAAATTTCACAAGGTGAATCTGTCTTGCTATCCGTGCCGGCTGCTTTACGAGCCTGTATGCCCATTCCAGGTTATGATTCACCCACCAATCCGGGGCGCGTCTCACTGCACCCACATATACGTCGAAGCTGCCTCCCAGTCCCAGGTAAACGGCGGGATGTGCCTTCTGCATCTCCTCTATCAGATCCTCCTGCTTTGGAGAGCCCATTGCTATAAAAACCACGTCCGGCTTGCAGACAACAATATCATTGATGAGATCCCGCCTGCCTACTCCATCGCGAAGGTATCCGTTCCGATAGTTGACTATTCTGATCCCCGGAAATTCCCGGTTCAGTTTTGCCACTGTGTTATCTATCACATCCTGCTGTGCTCCTACCAGGTAGAAGGATTTATCGTGGTATGAAGAACCGATTATGTCAAGCCACAACTCACATCCCGGTATTTTAACCGCATCTTTGAATCCCTTTCTTTTAAGCGCCCATACTGCACCTACGCCATCACTGAAGCCAATATTCCGCGAAAAAAGCTCTCTCGTCCTGTCATTGGCATGAAGAATCTTTTCGGCATTTACTGCTATGAGGCTCTTTTTATCCGCAAATGCCAGATCAATAAGCTCACCGCGAGATGACTGGCAGAAGATCTTTATGCCATTAATGTCAACTGAATTCATTTATTGGAAGAGTATAAAAGATAGAGCGACAGAGCATTGAACATGAATGCATTGCTCCAGCGCATATAGGATATTTTGT
>CAZVLJ010000264.1:0-1023 GCA_964627825.1 uncultured Rikenella sp.
TTAATTGCGTATTCTAAGGCCTTTGCAAGATTCTTAGCATCAGCAGGTAAGACATATTGCAAATCATTACTTTGGTAGCCCCCTTCCCAGGTAACATTCATAGTTAAATTAGATGGTAAAGTCCCCATTGGTGACCATCCGTAATGTAACGCCAACTCTATAATATCTCCCCATGCCAAAAAGTTGAAAGAAAATTCACTCTTATCATTAAATAAATCATACATAATTCTAAACTCTTCATACTAGTTATTTTTATGACTACCATCAAAATTCCGGTCTAAAGCTTTTTCTGGTATTCAACCACTTTTTATTGAATGTATTTCCAGAGGTTATTAAATCTGGATTGGTATATCTTACATTTGTACGAACACGATATCCCATGACCTTTAATATAAATAGACTTATTTTTCATCGCCTGCTGAAGCAATTGACGGGTAAAGGTTGCAACCTTTAAGTAGGCTTCATCTGCCTTACTTTTTATCTGTTTAAATAGGTCTTCATCAACCCACAGATTTATTCTTTTAATTCCCTTTTTCTTCATAACAAATGTGTTAAATCGATATTATTTTTCATATAAATACTGTGGTTGTCGGAAAAAGACTCAAAAAAATTCAAAACATGACATTTTTTTTCTTAGCGGGTCCAAGTGTTACAAGCCACTTGACCTTTCAGTCATCTTATTCCTGAGGTGGTTTTGTAGGATGATCGGGATTTTTTCAGCATCTGACCTATTTATAGATAGGTAGATAAGTGTAATTGGATCTAATACGAAATAATTATGATTAAACAGGATCAACTCAGCAGCATTATTGGATTCAGGCCATCTTTGCCGGAATCAATGAAAATAATGTTTATAGGTTTAAAGTTTGAAATAAGCAAAAATGAAGTCATTAGGGAACTTATTACAGGCCAATGGACTCTAAATGAGTTATATTCAATCGCTACCAAAATTAATTCCAGGGAAGGACCATTTATTCTGCCATATATTAAAGCAGTGTATATTCCTTCAATGAGTATTGAGGA
>CAZVLJ010000265.1:0-1017 GCA_964627825.1 uncultured Rikenella sp.
ACGGACACCCGAAAAGTACGTGGAGCTGCTGCGCGAGGCGGTAGAATGGTGCACGGACCTCGGCATGTATGTAATAATCGACTGGCACTCTATCGGGAACCTCTGGATGGAGCTCTTCCAGGATCCGATGTACAACACCACGAAGACAGAGACCTACGAGTTCTGGAGAACCATTGCGCGCAACTTTGCCGGACATAACACCGTAGCCTTCTATGAGCTGTTCAACGAGCCGACTATCTATCGCGGCGAGCTGGGTTCACTTCCATGGTCGGAGTGGAAAAAGATAAATGAGCACATGATCAGCCTGATAAGGGCATATGACCGGGAGACCATTCCGCTGGTTGCGGGGCTCGACTGGGCCTATGACCTTTCGCCCCTGCGTGATGACCCGTTGAATATCGGGGGGATCGCCTATGTGACCCACCCCTATGCCTTCAAGCGGGGCCAGCCCTGGGAGCCGAGGTGGGAGGAGAACTTCGCCTTTGCGGCTGCAGCGGTGCCGGTGGTTGCCACCGAGTTCGGGCTCCATACAGATATGAATGCACCTGATTACAACGACTATGGCAACCGTATAATCAAATTCCTGGAGGAGCGGGGAATAAGCTGGATGTGCTGGATCTATGATCCGCACTGGTGGCCGCAGATGCTGAAGTCGTGGGACTATGAGCTTACCGAAGGCGGCCTCTTCTTCAGCCGTGCCATGAAAGGTGAGCTGGAGTTTCAGAAGCAGGCTACGGGGAAATGACCCTGGCAAATTACCAAACTCTCTGCCAACACCCTATGCCTGATGAGGATTGCTATACTCAGGCTTGTAAACAATCCAGACGCACCCGTTGCCCAATTTTTCCTCCCTGATCAGCGTGAGGTTCACTTCTGAGGATACATCGCTGAACATGCTGTAGGAGTCCCTGCCCCTGATCAGCGGATGGACAAGTACACTTATCTCATCCACCAGCTGAGCATCAAGGAGCAGATTGGCAAGGAACTCGTCCTGAAGGGGTGGGTGCACAACCGCCG